>QNFC01000050.1 GCA_003645395.1 Gammaproteobacteria bacterium | reverse complement strand
CGTCTCACATCTAGTTAAAAAAAACCTGGTTGACGCCAGAGCCATAGCGGTTGCCGCATCGGCGGATTTTGGCATCCCCGTGTTCGATCTGGAAGCACTCGACCTGGAAATGGCCGCCACCAAGCTGGTTGGCGAGAAGCTGATTCGCAAGCATCACTCGTTACCGATATTCCAACGTGGTCAACGACTTTACGTCGCTGTGTCGGACCCCACCAATTTCCATGGTCTTGATGAAATCAAGTTCAATGTCGGATTGTCGACCGAAGCGGTCCTCGTGGAAGAAGACAAGCTTTCTCGCATTATTGAAAAAGCGCTGGAGCAGCAGGACGAAGAAATAGCCGGTCTCGATGATTTTGGTGACGACAACCTGGACGACCTCGACCTTGTTTCTGACGAGGAAGAAAATACTGCAGATGCTGCAAGCGATGCTGAGATCGATGATGCACCGGTTGTTCGTTACGTTAATAAATTACTGTTAGATGCGATCAATAAAGGCGCCTCAGACCTGCATTTTGAGCCTTATGAAAAACGCTATCGAATTCGATTTAGAGTCGACGGCATCCTTAAAGAAGTCGCCGCTGCGCCAATAGGCATGGCCAGAAAAATAGCTGCCCGTATCAAGGTCGTCTCAGCGCTGGATATCTCTGAAAAACGCGTTCCGCAAGATGGGCGAATGAAACTCAAACTGGGCAAGAGGTCGATTGATTTTCGCGTTAGCACCTGCCCGATGCTGTTCGGCGAGAAGATCGTTATGCGTATTCTCGACCCATCAAGCGCGCAGCTCGGTATCGAAATGTTGGGCTATGAACCTGACCAACGAGCTATTTTCGAAGAAAATCTGGCGAAACCCTACGGTATGCTACTGATTACCGGGCCAACCGGAAGCGGCAAAACCGTTTCGCTGTATACCGGTATCAACATCATTAACACTCCTGACATCAATATTTCTACCGCTGAGGACCCAGCGGAAATCGTCCTAGAGGGTGTTAACCAGGTCAACGTTAATGTCAAGCAAGGGCTCACGTTTGCCAGCGCATTGAAGTCGTTTTTACGCCAAGATCCGGACGTCATTCTCATCGGGGAAATTCGTGACCAGGAAACTGGAGAAATCGCCATAAAGGCTGCACAGACAGGCCACATGGTGATGGCTACCCTGCATACCAATGACGCCCCACAAACAATTACCCGCTTGCTGAATATGGGCATCCCCTCTTACAACATTGCGTCCGCACTCAACCTGATTATTGCGCAGCGACTCACTCGCCGGCTCTGCAAACATTGCAAAAAGAAGATAGAGGTTCCTGAACCCGCCTTGCTTGAAGAGGGATTTACCGAAGAGCAAATAAAAGAAGGCATCACCATATACAGTGCAGTGGGTTGCGATCAATGTTCAGAGGGTTACAAGGGTCGCGCCGGTATTTATCAGGTGATGCCAATCTCCGAAGCGATGGCGTTACTGATCATGTCTGAAGCTACCGCTATAGATTTAGCCAAACAGGCCGAAAAGGATGGTATCAACGATTTACGCAAATCCGGTTTACTAAAAGTCATTCAGGGCATCACGACTCTAGATGAGATCAACCGGGTCACTCAGGACTGACATCATGGCCACAAGAGCTTCATCCGCATCCAAACGAGCTGCAATTGCCAAGAAACGGAAGCCGGTTAAAATATCCTCATTTGCCTGGTCGAGTAAAGACAAAACTGGGAAAAAAATCAAGGGGACGATAAAAGCTACCGATGTCACCTCAGTCCGCACACAGCTACGCGCTCAGGGGATCACCAATCCAAAGATTGCCAAAGAACTCCAACTTTTTGGGTCTGGAAAACGAAAAATCACCCCGATGGACATCACCCTGTTTTCGCGCCAAATGGCCACCATGCTTGACGCCGGGGTACCCATGGTCATGGCTTTCGACATCGTCGGTAAAGGACATGAAAACCCGAGCATGTCCGAACTAATTATGACTATCAAACAAACCGTGGAGGGCGGTAGTAGCTTCGCAGAAGCCCTGGCAAAACATCCACTCCAGTTTAACAACCTGTATGTAAACTTAGTTGCAGCCGGCGAAGCTGCAGGGATACTCGACGACTTGCTCGCTAAACTGGCTACGTTCATGGAAAAGACCGAGGCAATGAAGGCCAAAGTAAAATCGGCCATGACCTACCCGGCGGCGATCATGGTGGTCGCATTTATTGTCACCGTTATTTTACTGCTATTTGTGATTCCGCAATTTGAAAGTCTGTTTGAGAATTTTGGCGGTGAATTGCCTGCTCCCACCCAATTTGTCGTAGATTTATCCAAGTGGGTACAGGAATACTGGTTACCCATGTTTGCCATCATTGGCGGTTCTATATACGGCATTATGGAGATGAAAAGGAGATCGAAACGTTTCAATGTGATGCTGGATAAAGCCATGTTAAAAGCCCCCGTAATTGGCGAAATCGTCTCTAAAGGCACCATTGCGCGGTTCGCACGAACTTTATCGACGATGTTCGCCGCAGGTGTTCCATTAGTGGAGGCGATGGAAAACGTCGCTAAAGCATCTGGTAATGTTGTCTATGAAGAGGGACTAATGAATGTCCGTGACGAAATATCTACAGGCACCACGCTGACACAAGCCCTGGAACGCACTGGGCTATTTGCCAATATGGTGGTTCAAATGGTTTCCATTGGCGAAGAAGCGGGCTCCATTGATGCAATGCTCGCAAAAGTTGCCGATTTTTACGAAGATGAGGTCGACAACCTCGTTGATAACCTCACCAGCATGCTCGAACCGTTAATAATGAGTTTCCTTGGGGTGGTGGTTGGTGGTTTGGTTGTCGCCATGTATTTACCAATATTCAAAATGGGAGCCGTGGTTTAACCGTTCTCCTGCGCATGAAGGGCCGAGACTAAATTGATTGAACAACTAAGCACCCTTTTTACCAGCTCGCCGCAGCTATTTGCCATTGCCCTGATTCCACTCGGACTCGTTGTCGGCAGTTTTCTCAATGTGGTCATATATCGCCTGCCGGTAATGCTTGAGCGCCAGTGGCGCGCGCAAGCTCAGGATTTTCTGGACATTGAATCCCCGACATCAGACCAGCCTACCTTTAATTTAGCCACGCCCGCGTCCACCTGCCCCCATTGCAATACTGCCATCAAAGCCTGGCAGAACGTTCCAGTCATTAGTTATCTATTATTAAAAGGTCAATGCGCTCATTGCAGCGCGCGAATCTCCGCCCGCTACCCGCTTGTCGAATTATTCACTGCTCTGCTAACCGCCATCGTCGGCTTCCACTTCGGCTTTGGTTTATACGCTGCGCTAGCCGTACTGCTCACCTGGTGCCTTGTCACCCTCATTTTTATCGACATCGATCACATGCTGCTGCCGGATAACATCACTCTGCCACTGCTCTGGCTGGGTCTATTAATAGCACTTCTCGGCTGGGGACCAGTGAATCTGAAAGATGCCCTAGTCGGCGCGATGTTCGGGTACCTCATACTCTGGAGCGTCTACTGGGCATTTAAACTGGTAACCGGCAAGGAAGGCATGGGCTACGGCGATTTCAAACTGCTAGCAGCCCTCGGTGCATGGCTCGGTTGGCAAGCGCTGCCGATGGTCATTTTAATTTCTTCTGTGCTCGGTGCCGCCATTGGCATAACCACCATTCTTTTTTTTGGTGGCCAGCGTAGCAAGCCGATTCCCTTTGGCCCCTACCTCGCAGGGGCCGGATGGGTGGTGCTAATATGGGGGAATCAAATCAATCAGGCTTACCTCAACATTTATTAATCGAGGGAGGCCCACCCGTCAGCATTTACACGCTTTGAGATCCATTACGTGCCTACCATCATAATTGGCCTGACCGGCGGGATTGCCTGTGGCAAAACGACCGCCAGTGATTTCTTCGCTGACAAAGGGATAGAGATTGTCGACGCCGACCTGGTTGCCCGCGAAGTGGTCGAGCCAGGTCAGCCCGCCTTAAAAAAGATAATTGAAATGTTTGGCATTTCTCTTATTCAGGCAGACGGCACTTTAGACCGACAAAAAATGCGCGATCTAGTTTTTGCCGACGCAGACAAGCGAACCAAACTTGAATCCATTCTGCATCCGTTGATCCGCAAACGCATGGCTGAGCAATTAGCCCTCTGTCGCGGCCACTACGCAATTTATAGTGTGCCGCTGCTTCTCGAATCGGGCCTCGATAAACAGGCTGATCGCGTGCTGGTTATCGACGTTGCACCTGATGTCCAAATGCGGCGATTACTTAGCAGAGACCAAACGACACTCGATCAGGCTCAGGCGATCATTGACGCACAACTCCCCAGAGAAAAAAGAAACCTGGCGGCTGATGACATTATCGAAAACTCAGGAACGCTGGAACAGTTTATCGACCAGCTTGAGGCTATCCACGGCTATTATTTGACCCTACCCCCAAAATAGCCGTTTTGTTAACGAATTACGGCGACGGACTACGCCTCACGCCCGGTCTTCCGATACAATCCTTTACAATATAATCCTAACCGTCCGATTCAGAGGGGATGCTTGCCTACCTAAACTGCGACGAGCTACTACAACTAGTCCGCACATAAAATAAATATCCAGGTAACCAGTTGCCCTGATACCCGGTTCCAATTCACCTTCGAGAAGAATTTCTTTTGCCCAGTTCTGCTTTTTACGAACAACCTCTGAACGAGCGCATTCGTCTGTTGATGAGGCTCGAGTTCGTCTTCCAGCATTTTGATAATGGCGAATCTACACCGGTTATTATCCAGCAACGTCTCGAACTGAATGCACTTCTCGACCTGCTTGATCTGATTAGCCGCGGCGATACCACCTCAGAAGTTGTCAAAGAGTTAGAACGCATTAGCAACAATCTCATGCTCCTCCAGAACATCCCCGGTGTTGACAATGCCCGACTTATAAACATTCTTAATAACGTCGACAGTCTCACTACTCGGCTAAACAAACAGGGATCGCGCCACTACCAGCCGACGGTTGAAGCTGGACTGTTAGCCACTCTCCGCCGGCGCCATAATGTTAGCTGTGGCAATACCGAATTCGATCAACCCGTCCTGAAACATTGGTTTTTAAAGCCAGAACAGACCCGTCGCGACCAGCTCAGCACCTGGATCGAGCCCTTCGAAACACTTAAATTAGCGGTTCAACTAGTTTTGCAGTTAATTCGAGAATCAGCGGCAACCGTTCCCAGCGTGGCAGAAGCAGGTTTCTATCAGCATACTCTCGATACCGAACAGCCTGCACAAATCATCCGGGTTTGCCCAAATGACCCGAATCTTTATCCGGTTATAAGCGCCGGAAGGCATCGCTTCACTGTTCGCTTCATGCGCCAGATTAATCTAGACCCCGCTGTTCAAGAAGAAGAAGCCGTCAAGTTTCGGCTAATTTGCTGCGCGATATGACAACCGTAAAGTGCCCCCGCTGTAAAACCGCTACTGAGTGGTCGACAGAAAACCCATTCCGCCCATTTTGTAACAAACGCTGCAAAATGAGCGACCTCGATGGGTGGTTAACGGAGGAGTACAGCATACAAGCCCAGGATGGGGAGGACCTGGAGGCTTCTGGAGAGGAATTTCAGGTCAATGAAGCCGGCCTTAACTGGCCACCAAGATCATAAATCGTTCTCGATAACGACTCGTTAATCGCCGAAGCCTCAACGTACGCATCGACCAGAACACACCAACACTCCCGTGAGATGATTTCACGATCTTCCACCCGGTTTAACAGCGGTCGGAAATTCCTGAGTCGCTCTGAAACAGATAATGGCCGACGGTAAAACCGCATGTCGGCAATATCAATGAGCGCGAGATCCTGCTGATCATCCCACAACAGGTTACCCAAATGCAGCGACCTGAAATAGACACCACTGCGATGGAGCCGAGCAACAAACTGCCCTAACTCGACAAAATACTCTATTCGAGGCGCCTCTTTGATCAAGTCGCGCAAACTCTGACCCGGCACCTTATTGTAACTTAACAGGTGATACCCTAACTGCCGGCAACGACTAACCTGGATAACATTTACTGTCGCAAACCCCAATCGCTGGAGCCGTTGCGCATTACGCCAGAACCTGATCGCATATGGACGCAAGAGGGCCGAGCTCAGCCAGCGTTTGCGCCGAAACAACTTGTGGATCACCTTACCGTCAGGTGACTCAACGACCTTTGGCCCAAATCCATCCGCTTCGAGTAATCGCGATTCAGCAATCAGGCTTTTCAGCGCTACAGCAGAAATAGAGTTCATTTACAATCAAATAGCCCAAAATAACGTCAATCAATCGCCACCGCTAGCCAGTAACCAGGCAGCCTAATAAAATCTAATTATGACTTATCCGCTTTACCTTCTCACTACCCATCTATTAGTTCCGGCAGTTTTTATCCGCTTATTGCTAAAGTCTCGACGTAGTCCGCAATACCGACGGCGGTGGTCTGAACGGTTAGGGTTTTACCCAAATCCCCCACCCTCAAAACCTATCTGGATTCATACCGTTTCTGTCGGCGAATTCAACGCTGCCAAACCACTTATTAAACGGTTAAAGGAAAATCATCCCGACATTCCTCTGCTGATTACCACCACTACCCCCACCGGTTCTGCGGAAGTTAAGACCTATCCAGCCGATCTTTACCATGTCTACCTGCCGTACGATTTACCTATCGCGGTGAACAAGTTCCTACGCTGTTGGCAGCCACGTCTCTGCATAATTTTTGAAACTGAAATATGGCCAGTCCTATTCAGAAAATCAGCAGCAGCAGGAATTCCAATCATCATGGCGAATGCCCGGCTATCTGAAAAATCGGCCCGCGGTTATCGACATATAAAATCACTGGTGGCTGACACACTGCAACGAACTACGACTATTGCTGCAGCAACCAAAGAGGATTCAGCCCGGCTGGTAGCACTGGGCGCCAACACTGAAACAATAACGGTGATGGGAAACATTAAATTCGACTACCAACCCCCGCCCTCAATTAAAGAATCCGCAGCACACCTGCGCCAGCAGATCCTCGGTGGCACCCGGCCTATCTGGATTGCCGCAAGTACCCACGAAGGAGAAGAAGAGCAGATACTCGCCGCTCACGCTGAACTGCTGAAACAGCTACCTGATGCTCTACTGATTCTCACGCCTCGACACCCGGAACGCTTCGACGAAGTTGCTCGACTGTGTGATCCCGCTTTTAATGTTATTCGACGCTCCACTGGGCAGAAATGTGGCTCGGGTACCAATCTCTATCTAGCGGACACGATGGGCGACTTACCACTGCTCTATGCAGCCGCCGACGCCGCCTTTGTTGGCGGTAGTCTGGTGCCTATTGGCGGACACAATTTAATCGAACCAGCAGCAGCTGGCAGGGCCCCGGTATTTGGGCCCCACATGCACAACTTCAATGAGATAAGTCAGCTACTGCTCGCCGCAAACGGCGCGACTCAAATCGCTAACAGCCATGAACTCGCGCAACAAATAGAACAGCTTTTACTCGATTCCGACAGGACCTCTGAGCGAGGCGAAAAGGCATTAAACTTAGTTGCGCAGCACCGCGGTGCCACCCAGCTATTGATAGATATTATTGACAGACAACTTGATCACTGATACCTAACGTCAGGGAGCTCGACAGACATCACTGAGCAGGTTCTTGGTTCTGTGACCATACCAGCCATTCATTTACCTCAACCAGATCATCGGGCTTCAATGTCCCCGCTGCCTGTTTCAGCCTCAGCGTATTCAAAATGTAGCCATACCGCGCTTTGGACAGTGCTCGCTTAGCCCGGTACAACTCACGCTGCGAGTCCAGCACATCGACAGATGTACGGGTTCCTACCTTAAAACCAAGTTGAGTAGCGTCTAACGCACTTTGTGAAGATAATCGGGCCTGACGTAGCGAAATTACCCCACTGATAGATGACTGGATATTCAGATAGGAATCGCGAGTCTCTCGTACCACTGCTCGTTGCGCCTGTTCGAGCAAATCTTTTTGTTGAGCATGCCGGTGTGAAGCCTCACGAGTACGGGAGTTAACCGCTCCTCCCTCAAAAATCGGCACCTCTAACTCAAATGACAAAAAAGTATCTTCTATCCTCGAATTGCCATTGCTAAAGCGGCTGGCGTTCGCTGAGTCAAAGATCTGCCTGCCGACAATATCAAGGGTCGGAAAATGGCCTGCCCGCTGGCGCCGAGTTCCCTGCAAAGCCGCCTCAACCGCGTAAACCTGGGCCTGTACGCCGGCGTTCTGCATCAATGCAGAATCCACCCATGCCTCAATGTTCGCGGGTTCGGGGGTTACTAACGGCGACTCCTCTTCTAGTGTCGCTAGCTGCTCGTAATACTCAAATGTCATCTCTCGCAGCGCCTCCCGCGAACGCAGGGCAATATTATCAGCGACAATTTCACCAAAAACAGCCTGGTCATACCGAGCCTTCGCCTCGTGAATATCGGTAATGGCGATCAACCCGACTTCAAAACGTTGTCGGGCCTGCTCCAACTGCCTTTCTATAGATTTTTTTTCAGACCCAGCAAACACGACATCATCGTCAGCAGCGAGCACGGCGAAGTAACGATCTGCCGCCCGGAACATCAGTTCCTGTTCAGCAGCCGTGTAACTCGACATCGCCTGATTCACCAATGCCTTAACTTCTTTTGTACCGACAAATAGCGCGTGGTTATACACCGGCTGGCGCAGCGTTACCGCATAGCCATGACTGTTATAGGATTGCTTATTAGAAATCCCCAAAGTACTCGTAAAGTCACTAGAACTACGCGTTTTGTTTTTCGTGGTACCCGCAGTTGCCTCAATGGACGGTAACAACAGCGCCCGCGCCTGTATCGGCAGCTCTTCGGTGGCCAGCAAATTCTGGCGTTCGGCTTTTAGCGTGGGATCATTAACGACTGCCTGCTGATAGATTGCCACCAAATCGTTGGCCGCCCAGGCGGAGCCAACGTTCAACAACAAACAGAGTGCCAAACTATTTTTAATAATTTTCATAAATTCTCTTCCGATCCACCATCCATTGAATCACCGAGACGACCTGAACCTCTCAATAGACCGCTAAATCCGGATCTACTGTGCGAGCCCAAGCGTCCATTCCTCCTTCAAGATTCGCTACTTTTTCTATACCGTGCTGCGATAAATAGCGCGCGACCTCAAGACTGCGTGCACCATGATGACAAATACACACTGTCAGCACTGCAGCCGAAAGTTCGTGGATCCGGTGCGGAATCTGCTGCATCGGAATCGCTACCACCCCAGGCAAAACACAAACATCAAGCTCCCACGGTTCCCGAACATCCAACAGTTGCACTGCCGTGTCATCGTCTGCCGCCAGACGCCCTGCCAATTGCAATGGCGTCATAAATTCCAATAAAGTCTCACCTTTAACAAACTCAACAACAGAGTTCTAAAAATCAAATT
>QNFC01000049.1 GCA_003645395.1 Gammaproteobacteria bacterium | reverse complement strand
GCCATCGGCGTCCATTTCAGCAATAACAGTTAGCTCATCCAGCCCGAAAAAGAAATTGCTGACAATAGCGTTGATGTCCTGGTTATAACGCGCATCGGGCCAAAATTCCGGAGCGCCTGCCTGGTTATCACCCACAATCAGTCCCGCACTTTTAAACCAGCCAAATAGCAGCAGCAACACAGCAATAACCAGCACAACGATGCCACGGCGACGATCGGCAAACCGGGCAAGAAAACGTAAGACCGGCCGCTCGCGGCCATCCCGGTGACGAATTTTTTCGAGTTTCCCCGGCCGCATGGTCGCCCAGGAGAGCAACCCCGGTAACATGAATTTGTTGGTGATCAGCATCACGCTGGCACCGATACTGGCGGTGATACCCAGCTCAAACAGAATGGGGATATCCACCAGCATAATTACCCCAAAGCCCACCGCCAGCGTCAGCAGCGCGGTGGCGCCTGGAATAAACAGCTTGGTGAAAGCCTCGCGGGCGGCTTCCCGATTGTTGGCCCCGGCGACCAGCTCCAGCTTCCAGGTGTTGGTCATCTGTACCGCGTGACTGATGCCAATGGAGAGAATCAGAAACACCACCAGGATGGACATGGGATCGATACCAAAACCAAGCAGTTGCACTAGCCCTAGCTGCCAGATCACCGCCGTCACCGACACCAATAGCGCCAGACCGGTGATTTGGGCGGAACCGGAATAGAAATAGAGCAGCAGCGCGGTGATCACCAGCGCTAGCAGAAAAAACTGCACCACGCCCAGCGCCGCATCAATAATGTTATCGATCAGCTTGGCAAAGCCAATGATGTGCACGTCAACATTGTCAGATTCGTACCGCTCGCGAATCTGGTCAAGCTGCTCGGCAACCTCGGTGTAATCAAGCCGGTTGCCGGTAACCGGATTCCACTCCACCAGCTCGGCACGCACCAGCGCACCGCGAAAATCCGGCGTAACCAGCCGCCCCACGTAGGCGGACTGCAACAAGTTACGCTCCACCTCGGCAATGTCTTCCAGGGTCAGGCTGAAATCCGGTTTAACAATGCGGTAGCCAACGAAGCCTTCTTCATTCACCGCGACAAAATTTACCTGAGGGGTAAATAGCGACATCACCGACGACCGATCAACACCCGTTGTTAACAACAGATCTTGAGTGGCGTGATCGAGACGATTAAAAAAATCGATATTGAAAATATCGCCCTGCTTTTGAATCAGCGCAACGATAACCGCATTGGCGCCACCAAACACCGGGCCATATTTATTGTAAATCTCAACATATTCGTGATGGGCAGGAATGGATTTATCAAACCCCGGCTCCATCTTTAAAAAACTGGCGTGATACCCCAGCACCAGGGTTATCACCACAAACAGGCCCAGCAGCGGTACACGGTGGCGAATCTGCCATTCCGCCAGCCGCGCCGACACTCTGAACATGGCCGCGGAATAATTCCAGCGGCGCGGTTGATTAACTGATCTGATCAATGCTCGCGGCCTCTGCCAATGACCCACTCATTAAGAAATATCCTTCACGCGTCAATTTGAAAAACAGCGGTGAATTGTAAATGTTGTCAGACGTGCTCGAACAGACAGAGTACGGCAGCAGCGCTACCGAACGAATTTCCGTATCACTGTTTTTTCAATTTCCACCAGCACAAAGACACTCGCGGCTACCAATGCCGCAACCCCCCATGTTTCTAACGGTAGCGCTGCGGTGCCAAATAACAGCTGCAGCGGCGACCAATAGGTGAAGCCGAGCTGAAACACCAGCAGTGCGCCGATGGCGACAAGCACCCAACGGTTACCCGCCAATCCTTGCCAGCTAATAACTGATTCACCAATGTAGCGTGAATTGAACAGGTAAAAACACTCAAACAACACCAGGGTGTTCACCGCCGCGGTACGGCCGTGTTCAATGCTATGACCCTGCGCCATATCCCACAAAAACACGCCGAAGGTGCCTACCATGAGAATCACCGAGACAAAGACAACGCGCCATACCAGCAGACGAGACAATATCGGCGCGTCGGGTCGCCTTGGCGGGCGCTGCATCGCACCTGCTTCCGGGGGCTCGAAGGAGAGGGCCAGCGCCAGCGTCACGGTGGTGACCATATTGACCCAAAGTATCTGCACCGGCGTCAGTGGCAGCTGCTGAAACCCAAACAGGATGGCGGCAATGATAATCAGGGCTTCGCCGCCGCTGGTGGGCAAAATAAACAGAATGGCTTTGCGCAGGTTGTCGTAAACCGTTCGCCCCTCTTCTACTGCATCGACGATGGATGAGAAATTATCGTCAGCCAGCACCATTTCAGAGGCTTCCTTGGCCGCTTCAGTGCCTTTGTGGCCCATGGCGATGCCAACATCGGAGCGTTTCAGCGCCGGGGCATCGTTCACACCATCGCCGGTCATGGCGACGATCAGGCCCTGTTCCTGAAGTAACCGCACCAGCCGCAGTTTGTGTTCCGGACTCACTCTTGCGTAGACATCCACGTCGCGCACCCGCTGACGCAGTTCAGCATCATCCATTGCCGACAGTTCAAGGCCGGTCAATACCGCGTCGGCATTTTTAAATCCGAGCTGTTTAGCGATGGCGCTGGCGGTCGCGCCGTGATCGCCGGTGATCATTTTGACGTCGATACCCGCAGACTGGCACTGGCGTAGTGATTCGATCACCTCATCCCGCGGCGGGTCGATCAGGCCAATCAAACCGAGCAGGACAAAACCATCTTCGGCATCGTACAGCTCCAGCACCTCCTGATCATCCAGGGCTGGCTTCGCTGCAACCGCCAGCACACGCTGCCCCTGGGCAGCCAGCTCTGCAATTTTGGCGAGCCAGTGATCCGGCGTCAGTGTCTGGTCGCCATTGCGCCCACGCTGCTGGTTACACATCTCCAGCACCCGTTCCGGCGCCCCTTTGAGCAGAATCAAACCCGGCTGATCCGTCTGTCCCTCCTGGTCGGGCCCACGATGCAACGTCGCCATAAAGCGGTGTTCAGATTCAAAGGGAATCAGGTCGAGGCGCGGCATCTGCTGATTTTCGTCCGCCTGGGTTTGCCCAGCTTTGAGGCCAGCAACCAGCAGCGCTCCTTCCATCGGATCACCGTGAACGCGATACGCATCACCCTCCACTTCGAGACTGGCATCGCTGCACAGCACGGCGGTTTGCAGTGCGCTGGCCAATTGCGGGTGATCGGCGATATCGATCGCTTCACCCGCAAATAAAATCTGGCCATTGGCTCTGTAACCACCGCCTTCAAACTGGTACTCAGCGTCGGCCGTGACCAGGCTGCGTACGGTCATCTCGTTGCGGGTCAAGGTGCCGGTTTTGTCGGAACAGATAACGGTGACCGCCCCCAGTGTTTCCACCGCAGGCAAGCGCCGAATAATCGCTCGCCGTCGCGCCATGCGCTGCACGCCGATCGCCAGGGTTATGGTCATGATCGCGGGCAAACCTTCTGGAATCGCCGCCACCGACAACCCAACGACGGCCATAAACATGTCGGTCATCGGATAAGCCCGAACCCAAACGCCGAAGCCAAAAATCAGCACCGCCGCGACTAAAATTATCAATGTCAGCCAACGACCAAACTCACTCATCTGCCGCAACAACGGTGTCGATAACGATTCGACGCCGGCAACCAACGAGCTGATGTGACCAATCTCAGTATTGCGGCCAGTGGTGACCACCACGCCCGTGCCCTGCCCAGCCGCTACTAGCGTGCCGCTGTAGGCCATCGATTGGCGATCTCCCAATACCACTGCCGGCGCGACCGGATCACTGGATTTCTCAACAGCGACGGATTCACCGGTCAGGGCCGCTTCCTGAATTTGCAGGTTTTTACTGCTGATCAGCCGTAGATCGGCGACGATTTTGTCGCCTGATTGCACCAGTACAATATCGCCCGGCACCAGACTGCTGGCGGCGACGCTGGACTGCTGACCGTCGCGCAAAACTCGCGCCTGGGGTGACAGCATCTGTCGAATCGCCCGTAGCGCATCGACGGCTTTGCCTTCCTGCACAAAACCAATCAGGGCATTGGCGATGACCACACCGAGAATGACGCTGGCATCCAGCCACTCGCCCAATAGTGCGGTAACGCCGCAGGCAAGTAACAGCACATAGATCAGCACATTGTTGAATTGCTCGGCAAAGCGGCGCAGCGGACCGCGGGTTTTCGCCTCCGGCAGCGCGTTCGGTCCGTACTGCAAACGGCGCTGATCGGCCTCGGTAGAAGACAGGCCATTTTCATCAACACCCAGCTCTGCCAGGGCCTGGGCGCTGGTCAGCGAGTGCCAGTCAGGGGTGTCGAGGTTCTTATCTCTGAGCATCCACCCGGACTCTACCATCGAATTGGATGCCTGCGAATTCCCAGGGCTAAAGCACCCTTTCTCAATTTAGTTAGCGACAAACCTCTCGAAATGCTATCTGAAGAAGAGTGCTAACTTGTACCCGGTTCGGAAGGCATTATTAGCGGGGACAGGATAGGTGGGCCTGGAGACCAGCAGAATTCCTGGATAGCGCAAAAAAAACCAACCAGCAGCGCCGATTTAGACCTGCTTAGTCGCTTTGGTCACGACTGAATTCCATCGGCCTTGAATCGTTGGTTTTTCAGAGCTTCCTTAAGTAGTGGCTTCTGCAAAATTTTTGCGTTCGGTTTACTAAACGGTCTCAGCGACCTGCAGACACTGCACTGCTTTGGTGATTACTACCGGGGTGATGTGCTCGGCAATCCCGCCGGAGCTGGCCATCAGAACATTAGACGATTTATGCAGCACGGATGGTCAGGTATTAGTATTAAGGACGAGGCGTAGACTGTCAGGTAGTGCGCGCCCTGCCAATGGGCGTCTCCTGCTTCATCGAGGGGGCGAGCGAATACGACCATTTTGTATTTTGACCGAACAAACTAAATCTGGGAGAGAACCTATGAAATCAGTCAGACGAGTAGTAACCGGCCTAAACGGCAACGGCGATTCTTTCTTTGAGCTGGATTCGGATTTGCCGGATCTGTTCGCCGGCGGCGGCATGGACGACTTTAAGGACCAGGGCGCGCTGGCCCTCGCTGAAATTTGGCAGGGGTTTTTACCCACCGACAACACTGGCGATGCCGATAGCCGCAGGCAGGGGGAATACGACCTGGAACCTGACGCAAATTCTTTAATGGTGAGAATTGTCGAGTTTCCGCCTGAGCCCGACGGCACGGCTAAACCCGGTGAAGGGCTGGATTCTCACCCTGGCTTCCACATCACCGATACCACGGATGTCATCATTGTAATGGAGGGCGAGATCTACGCGATGATGGAATCTGAAGAGACATTGCTCAAGCAGGGTGACGTGCTGATACAAAGGGGCACCAACCACGCATGGTCCAACCGCTCTGGTAAACCGACGAAAATCGCCGCCATTATGCTAAGCACTCGGCCTTAAGATCACGCGTGGTTTGACCGAATATATTGCCTGTTACCCGAACCAACACCCTTGATGAGCCTGGAATATCCGTTAGATCATGAACTGAAAAAAACAACCTCGGACTCTCACTTTATTTTGGAGAAAAGTTTTGGCCAATGAAAAAAGAACAGGTGAAAATCCTGTGCCTGATAATGTCAAAAAGTATTTAAACCATGATCAACAGGCGAAGTTGCGCACTATCGAAGGGTTTGGCTGGGGCCTGGAGTACATTCGTCGTCCACCTTTTCAAACCCCAGTCGTCGTCGTAATGAACCCAGACGGTGACTCAATAGGAATATTAGAAGAAGATGGAAGACTAAATTTAGAGCCAGAAATAGAAACTCGGAAATGAATTAGTTTAGGCATAGACCAACACGCAAAAAGTGAAGTCATTAGCTTCGTCGTTATGATTTTCTACCACTGGGACAACTCATGAGAATTTTTATTTATCTGGCCGTAGCAATTTCTTTACTGTCAGGGTGCTCTTCCCCAGAGCCAACACGCACTGTGCATGTTGTGCAGAACAATGTGAATAAGTTTGACCAGTCATGGGCGGCGGTAAGTGGTGCGTTATACGACCAGGGCTTGTTAATCACCAGCCAGAATCGCAGCACAGGGGTGGTGCTTGCCAACAGTCCTGATATCGATGTAACCGCAACGGTTTTCACGCAGGCCGACGGCAGTGTTCGCGTGCAGTTCAATACCAAAGGCGACATCAACAAAGACCCCATGCTAATAGAGCGTGTGACGCGGTCATATAACGCTCGGATGGGACGATAGGTTTTGCCGTTTACATCGATTTTTTCCACTCTGCCAAGGGAACAGAGCAGCAACACCCTCTCTTCTCTACGTTAACGACTGGATAATCGGCCTTGCTCATCTCGCCGACCCCATTGCCGCCGTAACGAAACAGTGAATTTCAGCTACTCAGTGAGCGGCCTGGTGCCACTCCCTGCCGTTCTCGAAGAATAGACATACGGCAATATCACCAGGACCAGCGATTACACTCCCCATAAGGGAATCCACTCACTGCCCCAACACTTCCGGCAGCACCCTACCGATGGCACCGGACGGCGCCTTCACCTTGAGGTAGTTCGCCAGGGTTGCGCAATATCATAGGACGAAATAGAACGGCCCACCTCTATGGCCGACAAACCAGCCCCGGCAAAAATCACTGGTACGAAAGTGTCGTAGCGCCACGGTGAGCCATGACTCGATGCCACTGTTAAACCGTCGAATTCGTTGACGAAAACATCAGGCTCGAACACCAGATAAATGTCGCCGGAACGCTTCGGGTGGAAGTTCTTCAAGATCGAACGCATCAAGACGGTATCGGGCAGACTGGCCGTGTGCAGCGCAGCACTCGATACCGCGAGGGCTACGCCATCGAACTTTAACAGCTCCTCGGCGACAGCTTGCTCCACCTCCGCCTGTCCGGCAGTATCCTGGCAAAATCCAGCGTCAACTCGTCACCCGCATCACCGTAAGCATGCGGAAACACCCGCCCAAACCCTGCAAAGTCCGTTTCCCATCCGCGGTCATCGACATCCCCCAATAGATATTTTGCCGGTTTACACATCAACTCCCAGGATTTATCCGCGTAGGCCAAAGCAGGCTTGCGCGCATTCCACTGATTCACCCAGGCAGGGTATTTGTCGTAGTAATAGTTGCTAGTAACGAACTCGCCACTAGCCTTGGAAAACCAGAAGGCCTTGCCGACATGCCCAGCCATTGACACCGCACCACGATCCTTTACCGACACGGCAAAAACCTTCGAACGCCCGGCAAAATGCACGGCCAGTTCATCGCCAAAGGTCGAGGTCAGGATATTACCCGGCGAGCGGCCATCTACTTTGGCTGCTCTCTGCGTCGGATCGATCTCGGCTTGTTGATCAACACCGGCGCTAGCTGTCAGCAAGTGATAACGGGCATCTTCAATATTATAGACAAGGCGGTTCTCTTCACGATCGAACCAGACGTTGCCGACCATGCCGTGCGCCGCAGGCACTGTGCCTGTCGCCAGGGATGCGTGACCGACAATAGTCTCCGTGTTGGCGTGCTGGTAATGAGCATTTGTGTAGTTAACGCCCTGCTCCATCAAGTAACGAAAACCACCGTCGCCAATCACATTATAGAATCGGCCTGGCAGATCACCGCGCAACGCATCGACCGTGATCTGCAAGACCAGTTTTGGTTGGGAATCTGCCCTGACAATCGCCACAGGAACAAGCACAAGCACCAGAACAAAGCCAGAAATCCATTTGCCCGTTCTCACCACTCCAAAAAAAAGCAACTTCAACCACTCATTCTTTATCTCCAGTCTTTCTTTTTTGGTGAGCTAACCTGCTTCCTAAGCCCCAATATTAATATGGTTAATCAATTTTCTTAGCGGCCAATGCGATTGTGCCGACAGTTCCGAGTCGACACAAACGCATCCCGATTTACTCGGAAATAACTGGTGCACTCACCTCGAAATCGTTGAGGTCTTCAACCTGGCCCGGGCCTTTGGTGCCCGGCAGAATCTCGAACCCCAGTTCAAAATCAACCATCATCGATGCCAGTTGCGCTAGCACCTGCTGGTTGCCTTTAACTTTGGCGGTGCCATCCTTGATTTGGTCGGTAAGTTTCTTGGCACCCATCATGGTCTGCTCCAGGTCAGTGCGATTGATGGTGATCGTCAGGTCGGCATCGTCAGCCTGATAGCCTTCGATATTGGTCAGCGTCTCATTGCTAAGTTCAATCAGGTATTTCTCACCATTATCCGGCGTAACCAGATTGATTGTGAAGGCAATGCCCTCGGCCTTACTGCTGTCCATTCGAATGCCGAGATAATCGAGGAATAGACCAGTCGACATGGCACGGATCATGTCGGGGCCGCTAGTTTTCGGCGATGCGCCCCCGGGTATACCGGAACGCAGTTCAAAGGCACCGGCAAGAAAGGCGTTGCGCAGCCCGGGGTTTTCCTGCTGGTAGCCAATTTGCTCGTAGACATCCGCCAACAAATCCTTACCCATCTGATTCTGTGGCTCGGCAAAAACCAGCTTGTTGAGGATCTCACTGGCTTCCAGGTACTTGCCCTGGTCATACAGCTCCTGTCCCTTCGAGATAATTTTTTTACCTCCCCCCATCATCTCGACATACAGTGGGGCTGAATCACGCGGCGACAGTGGGATCAAAGTGGCCGGATTGGCATCCCAGTGACCAAGGTAGTAGTTAACGATACCCCGGCTATTGTTCTCTCTGGAGCCATGGTAGAAACCCGTCGTCCAGCCTTCGTCCAGGCTTTTGGGCGAATCATAAACGTACTGGATTTCGTTAATGGTGACGCCCTGATTAACGTGATGTAGAACCTCGTTATTCATGTGGGCATAAATATCGCGTTGATCTCTGAGTACTTGCTGGATTCGCTTGTTACCCCAACGCGGCCAGTGGTGGGAGGCGAACATGACTTCAGCTTGCTGACCATATTTGTGTAGCGCTTCGTCTATGTATTTTGACCAGCGCAGCGAGTCGCGTACCTGGGCACCACGCAGGGTATAAATATTGTGGACCGAGCCAACAACGTTCTCAGCCATCCATAGACCTTTTATGCTCGGGATCCAGGTATTCATCTCCGAGGGCGCCTCGGTGCCGGGCGTGTTCTGGAATTCCATTTTTATGCCGTCAACTTCGAATGTCTCAATGTCTTTTTCGACAATACGCGTCGGCGATATCAGGCCCAGATTACCGGCGGCGACGTTCTGTGCCAGCCCCTGCCCGGCGTGGCCATAAGGGCTGGCCGGCAAAAGCACGCCGTACTGGTAAAACAGGCGGCGGCTCATGGCGTTACCCGCGTAGACATTCTCAGAAACCGCATACTGCATAAAATCCCGCGGAGCAATGATCTCCACCCTGCCAGCGCGTACGTCTGCTTCATCGACGATGCCGCGCACACCACCCCAATGGTCGGCATGTGAATGCGAATAAATCACTGCAACCACAGCTTGTTTACCCACGTGTTCATCAAGCAG
>QNFC01000048.1 GCA_003645395.1 Gammaproteobacteria bacterium | reverse complement strand
TTTTGATGATCTTCGGGAGGAGACATTCCATGAACCAATCTTTAATGAAGCGATCGCTTCTAATGTTTGCTGCTTCCAGCCTGGTGGTGGCTTCAGTTACAGCAAAAGTTTCGCCAGAAGAGGCCGCGCAACTTGGTCTTGTAGGCACGCCCTTAACGCCCATTGGTGCGATTCGTGCTGGAAATGCAGACGGCACCATTCCGGAGTGGACGGGCGGAATCACCGAATACCCGGCAGGTTTTATTCCCGGTGGCTGGTACGTTGATCCATTTGCAGATGACGAAGTGCTGTTTACCATCACTGTGCAGAACTACAAACAGTATGCTGACAAATTAACGGTCGGCACGCAGGCCATGTTTGAGCGCTATCCAGAAACCTTCCAAATGCACGTTTATCCGACTCGGCGTAGTGCGTCATTTCCGGACTGGTATTACGAAGGGTCTATTTACAATGCGAGCCATACAGAGTGGTGCGGGGATACCGATCCGACGTTGGCTGAGCGATGTGTCAAAAAAGAGACCTTCAAACCGGGCGTCTGGTTTCCAATTCCCAAAACCGGGGGCGAAGCGCTATGGAATCACAGCTTTTTCTATTGGGGTAAAAGCAATGAAGCCACTGCTTATGGAATGAACGTTTTTGCGGACGGCAGTTATGCCGATCATATGAAAATAGATCGCTGGATACTCCCCTGGGCAATGACCGATGATGAGATTCCAGACGATGATTATTTTAAGCGGCAAGGTGGCGCAACTATTTGTGGCAGTCAGGAGGATGTTTATCCACCTAGAACTGCGGGCCAGATGTTTGGCGGTTGTGGTGGTTTTAGCTCCATAGATTTCGACGCGTATTTGTACATTCCGGGCCAGCGGCGGGTGCGTAAGGCCCCGGAAATTGGTTTTTATGACAGCCCGGGAACTGGCTCTGACGGTCTGCGTACGGCTGATCAGCGCTGGGGCTGGGCGTTGACAGGTTCCGAAGAGTGGTATGAATTAGAGCAGCCACTGATAAAGGAGTATTACGTTCCCTATAACTCCTACAAACTTGCGCAACCGGGGGTCACCTGGGACGAGCTGGCCCGACCGGGGCACTTAAACCCTGATTACAAACGCTATGAGCTGCACCGAGTCTGGCAAATAGAGGGGCGTACTCGACCGCAATTTCGTCATCTTAGTCCCCATCGTCTGGTTTACGTCGACGAGGATAGCTGGGCCGCTACCAATGCGGATATGTATGACTCACAGGATAATATCTGGCGGGTATCGGAACTCTACAACATAAATTTTTACGACTATAAATTCACCCAGTTTTGGGGCGATGCGCATATGGACCTGGTCAACGGCCGTTATGCCTGTGTTAATTCGTTTTACAACATTGGTATTAAAGACCAAAACGGACCACCGCTGTATAACGCACCACCAGACTGGGAGTATCAAAAGCCATCAGGGTTGAGAATGCGGGGCGTGCGCTAATTGTTGTGCGTGCGGGCTATTAATAAAAGGGCAGTTTGAGGTTGCCCTTTTTTATTTGAGAGCTTGCCCCGGCATTATCAGGTCGATGGGAACCAATCTACCCCTCACGAGGAAAACTCAGCGGCCACCTGTTTTTTTTAATTCGCAGTTTCTTCATGCGACCGGTTGCCGTAGTATGGGCCGGTCGCGACAGGGAAGTGCGTGACCATTCGCAGTGATTAATATGAAGTTAAAGATGCTCGGGTGATAAAAATAGAAGCGAAAGGATGTTCGCTATTCGTTAGATTTATGGAATGTCAGAGGGGTTGGAATGAAATTTAAAACGTTAACCGGGGTTCTCCCCGCAGTTATATTGTCGGCGGGGATGGTTGCTTCGCCGGCCCAGGCCAAGGTGTCTGCTGAAGAGGCAGCGCAGCTCGGCTTGACTGGGACACCCTTAACACCAGTCGGCGCAGTACGAGGGGCCAACGCTGAGGGAACTATTCCTGAATGGACCGGGGGCATCACTACATACCCTGAGGGCTATGTACCAGGGGGCTGGTATGTTGACCCTTTTGCGTCTGATGAAATCCTGTTTACTATTACGGGAGAAAATTACCAGCAATATGCAGACAAACTGACGCCGGGTACTAAGGCGCTGTTTGAACGTTATGCAGACTATAAAATGAACATTTATCCGACTCGTCGGAGTGGGTCATATCCTGATTGGTACTATGAAAATTCAATCTGGAACGCGACTCATACTGAGTTTAAGCCTAATGACGACCCTACTCTGGCTGAGCGGAGTATTCAAAAAGAGACTTTCAGGCCGGGTGTCTGGTTTCCTATTCCGCAAACTGGGGGTCAAGCGATGTGGAATCACACCTATTTTTATTGGGGTAAATCGTTTAACGCGACCGCTTATGGCATGAACGTCTTTGCTGATGGTACTTATGCCGATCATTTGAAAAAAGACCGCTGGATTCTTCCCTGGGCTGTCCCCGAAGACGAACTTCCGGATAGTGATTATTTCAGGAAGAAAGGCGGCGGTGCTCTCTGGTGCGGTAGCCAGGAAGATGTTTACCCACCACGGACAGCGGGACAGATGTTTGGGGGGTGTAATTCCTGGGCAGAGAATGATTTTGACGCCTATCTGTACATCCCCGGACAGCGGCGGGTGCGTAAAGCGCCGGAAATCGGCTTTTATGATAGCCCCGGTAGTGGCTCTGATGGACTACGTACCGCTGACCAACGTTTTCTCTGGGCGATTACCGGCGGTGAAGAATGGTATGAATACGGTGAACTGAAAAAAGCTGAATTCTATGTGCCTTCTAACGCCTACAAACTGGCGCAGCCTGGTGTGACCTTTGATGACCTGGCTCGCCCTGGGCATTTGAATCCAGAATATCTACGTTACGAGCTCCATCGTTCCTGGGTAATTGAAGGTCGTACACGGCCTCAGTTTCGGCACTTGAGTCCTCACCGCCTGGTTTACGTTGACGAAGACACCTGGGCAGCGACCAATGCCGATATGTATGATTCCCAGGATAAGATGTGGCGCGTTTCTGAGTCATATAACATTAACTTTTATGACCACAAACTCACCTACTTCTGGGGTGATGCACATATGGACGTCATCAACGGTCGTTACGCCTGCGTAAACTCGTTTTACAACATTGGTGTTAAGGACGGTAATGGTCCACCAGTGTTTAATGGTCCTCCAGCCTGGACCCATCAGACCCCGTCTGGTCTGCGTAAACATGGCGTGCGGTAATTCGCCTGTCTAGGTAAAAAAACCGCACTCGGCTTCGCCGGGTGCGGTTTTTTTTTGCCCTCATTCGGGTAAATACCGTTTTAGGGAGCTTATTAAATTGATCCGAAACTAGCTGGTTCTGGCTGCGTGGGTTCCATAGTTCCGAACGATGGTAGCTTTCATCGCGCAGAGCGCCATTTTCAACGAAGATCTCAAGCCAGCCAGAGTGGTTTTTATCGATTCTGTGAAGGGGAAAGTTTGTGGCTCAACTGTCTTTTGATGCACTGTCTCAGGCTGAGGCTAATCACATAGAGCTTTATTCCAACCCGGAGATGTTCGAGTTGGAGCTGGAGAGAATTTTTTACTCAACATGGGTCTATATCGCTCACGATAGTGAGATTCCCGATGCCGGGGATTTCAAAACAACGTTTGTTGGTCGGGTGCCGGTAGTGTTGACCCGTGATGCGGACAATCAGGTCAATTTGTTGATAAATCGTTGCACGCATCGTGGCTCGACGGTTTGTGCTGAAGAGCGAGGTAATCGGCAACAATTTGTCTGTCCCTACCATGCCTGGACATTCGATCTTGATGGGGGGCTTGATGGGGTTGGACTGCCCAGTGGCTACAACGAAGGCGAAATTGATTATCAGGCGTTGAGTCTGCAAAAAATTGCCCGGTGGGATAGCTATCGTGGATTTATTTTTGCCACCCTGTCGCCCACTGCTCGATCGTTTGATGAGCATATTGGCGAAGCAAAGAAATATATCGATTATTACTGTGACCTGTCGCCGACTGGAAAAATCACGGTGGGAGCAACGGGCATTTACAAGCAGAAGTACGAGGGCAACTGGAAAATTCAACTGGAAGGCAGTGTAGAGGGCTATCACGTTTGGCATACGCACAAGAATGCTATTGATGTGATGGCCCGCGATGTGCCGCTGATGAAGGATTACCCACGGTTACCGGTGAAGGCTTACGACCTGGGTTATGGTCACAATATTATCGAGAACTATACGTTGACCGAAGAACAGGTACATCAGCGCTGGCCTGAGGGGTTTGTCGACTCGTTGGTCTCAGCCCACGGCCGTGAGCGGGCAATGAATGCGCTGCGACATCGTTTTAACCTGGTTATATTTCCAAATTTTGCGCTGCTTGAGTACCACGTGCGGGTAATTCGGCCCCTGGCTGTAGATCAGACCGAAGTGCGGACTTATCACACCTCACTGGTGGGGGCTCCGGAAGAAATGAATATCCGGCGGGTTCGAGAGCATGAGTTTTTTTACGGCCCAGCGGGTTTTGGCGGACCGGATGACTATGTGATTTTTGATCGAATTCAACGCGGTTATCGAGCCTGGGGCAGTGAGTGGGTACTGTTTAATCGAGGTTACAAGTCTGAACAGACCGATGAAAATGGTATTCGTTCTGGTCAGCACACGCAGGAGACGCAGCAGCGTGCACCTTATTACGAATACCGTCGGTTAATGTCGATCTCTGGGGAGGAGAATGCGCTCAGTGAATTTCTACCGTTAGCCGGTCAGCAGGAGGCAGCAAAGTGACGCAGGCAGAGGCGGAACAGTTTCTGTTCAACGAAGTCAGGTTGCTTGATCAGCGGCGCTATCAGGAGTGGCGAGATCTCTTCGGCGAGAAGGGCCTGTATTGGGTGCCGGTTAACGATACGGACGCCGACCCGACGATCAATTGTTCGGTGATTTATGCGTGTGGACAGCAGCTTGATGATCGACTTACCCGTGCTGAAAGTAGTTATTTTTGGGCTGATCAACCACCGATAAAAAGTGTGCATACCGTGAGCAATATCTCGGTGGATGTAATGGGGGAGCAGTTAGTGCAGATTCTTGCCAACCAGGTGATTTATCTGTTTAGAGAGAATGACCAACGCAGAGATTCACCGCTGGAAATTTTGCCAGCCACGTCAGAATACAAACTGGCGAAGCACGCGGGGGAATGGCAAATAACGTATAAAAAGCTGGCTTTTTTGCAGGCAGATGGCTATCTGCCACTATTGCCTGCATTTGTTTAGAAAAAGGTACGCCTACAATCAGGAAGTTTTTCAGAACGACGGCTGGTGCTGGTCGTGAGATCTGGATAGAACTAAGATAAGCTGAATTTAAAAAGTGGTGCTGGCCGAGATGGCGCACTGACTAGCCTAACTGCAGAGGAGGAGAGGAGATGGATGCACGGGTGACAGGCGAGAAAGTCGTACGGAACTTTGACCAGTACGTTGATGAACGGCTGGATGAGGGGGTATTTCGTGTTCATCTGGATACTTTTAGAGATCCGGAACTGTTTGACCTGGAAATGGAATATATCTGGGAGAAAACCTGGATATTTCTTGGCCACGATGCCCAGATTGCCGAGCCAAATGATTTCATTACCACCCAAATCGGGCGTCAGCCCGTCATTCTGCAGCGAGGGGATGATGGCGAGGTTCGTGCCTTTTTAAATCACTGTACCCACCGGGGTCCCCGGCTGTGTAAAACCCAGCGTGGCAACGCCGTTCGTCATACGTGCCCCTACCATGGCTGGATGTTCGACAGTCAGGGCAATTGCATGATGATTGCTGACGAGGAGGCCGGCGGCTATAGCCAAGCGTTTAAAGCGATGAGCCACGACCTGCATCGAGTGGCCAGGCTTGAGTGTTATCGTGGTTTTTATTGGGCAAGTCTGACTGACGAGGTGCCCTCTCTGCGTGACTATTTGGGCGACGTTACTATCTTTATCGACGCATGGATCGACCAGTCTCCGAACGAATTGGAGTGGGTCAAAGGTGATGCTAATTTCACCTACGACGGCAACTGGAAAATGGTGTTTGAGAACTGCCTGGATCTCTATCACGCCAAATCGTTGCACGCGAGCTTCGGCAATGCGGTGATGAACCGCTTTAAAAATATGGGTGAGGATGAACGTAAGTCGATCAACCTTGATGACTTCGTTAATGCCACGGCTGAAGTTTCTTATTACAACTTTGACCATGGTCACGGCGCGCTCTGGATTCAAAACCAGTCTCAGCAGGAAGACCGGCCGAGCTATGCCATGTTCAAGGAGATGGAAGAGCGGGTAGGGGCTAAGCGCGCCGAGTTGATGCTCAGCGGCAAGGTTGCGGCCATTTTTCCCAGCATCCTGTTTGTTGAAAGCGCCACTTTTCAAATGCGCATGATTCGGCCCATTAGTGTCGATAAGACCGAAGTCTATGCGTTTTGTCTGGCGCCGAAAGGAGAGCCAGCGGAGGCGCGAGCGCTGCGAATTCGTCAATATGAAGACTTTTTTAGCGCGTCGGGTTTGGCGACACCCGATGACACAGCAGTTTACCGTTCTGCACAGGAGGGTGATCAGGCTCGGGTGCTCGAATGGAATCAGGGCTATCATCGCGGGATCGAACAGATGCAGCAGGGGCCAGATGAAAAGGCGACTGAAATGGGTTTTAACCCAACCCTGTCAATTCACGGTTCCATCGCCATTCAGAGCGAAGCGATGTATGTCGGTCCCTATCGGGAGTGGTTGAAAAAAATGAAAGCCGGGCAGGACAGCGCCCTGGCCAAGTTGTAGGGCTGCCGGTTATGGACAAGGACCAAGCACTGCGGGAAGCGAGTGAGCTTCTCTATCGCGAAGGGTTGGCGCTGGATCGTCAGCAATGGGATGGCTGGCTCGATCTGTTTACCGAGGATTGTGAGCTCTGGATACCTTCGTGGGTCACCGAGCACGAACAGATTACTGATCCGCAGCAGGAGATATCTCTGCTCTATTTGAGCGGTAAAAGCTATTTAAAGGAGCGTACTGACAGGGTGTTAAAAGGGTTCTCACCGGCATCGGTACCGATGCCGAGAACCTGTCACTCTGTGACCAACATACTGGTTGAAGAGTGCAGTGACGACAGTATGGTCGTGCAGTCGGTGTTTCGGGTCGATTATTACCACCATAAAAAATGCTACGCATTTTTCGGTCACTATAGTCACCAGCTTGTGCGTGATCAGGATGGCTGGAAAATTCATAACAAACGGATCATTCTGATGAATGACTTTATTTCAGAAGTCCTCGATGTTTATCTTATATAGCAGCTGTCCCATCAGCAGGGAAAATTGATAACAAAGTCGATCAATTGAATTGACGGAAATGAGAGAGGAGATAACACCATGCATGATCTAATTATTCGTAACGCGCGGATCGTTGATGGGTTGGGTAACCCGGAATTTATGGGTGATGTGGCGGTCGATGGCGACACCATTGTCGGCGTTGGCAAGCTGGCAGATGACCAGGCGAGACAAACGCTAGATGCCGGTGGATTGGTACTGAGTCCAGGGTTTGTCGACCCGCACACTCATTATGATGCTCAGGTTGCCTGGGACAAGCTCATGACCTGCTCCCCTGAGCACGGGGTGACCACTGTCGTTATAGGTAATTGTGGGGTCGGCGTCGCGCCAGTCCGTGATGACATGCGTGAGTTTCTGATGGGTGACCTGGTGAACGTTGAGGGCATCCCATTAGATGATATGCAACAGGGTATCGACTGGACGTGGGAATCTTTCGGCGAGTATCTAAACGAACTTGATAAAGGCGGGCTGGGCGCGAACATTGCCGCGCTCGTCGCGATGACGCCCCTGCGTCACTACGTGATGGGCAGTGATTCGCTGTATCGTGCAGGAAACGTTAGCGAAATAGCTCAGATGGGGGAATTGTTCAGCGACGCCATGGAGCAGGGCGCTTTTGGGTTTTCGACCACTATCATTGGTGTGCACGTCGGGTACGGCGGTAAGCCGGTTGCCTGTCGTAATGCGACGTTGGACGAATACCGCGTGCTTTGTCAGGCGCTAAAAAAAATCGGCCGTGGCAGCATTGAACTGGCGCTGAAACTCACAGGCAATGTGGGCGAGCAGGAACGGGAATTGTTAACTCTGCTAGTCAATGAAAGCGACCGTCCAGTGACCTGGTTGGCGGTCGTTAATCAGGCAGAAAGGCCTGACTCGTATCTTGAGCGTCTCGATGCGCTTGAGGATTTGCTGGGCTGGGATAAGGCGGTCCCACAGACAACCTGTCGGCCGTTGAGGTTTCAGTTAGACCTTGCTAATCCCTATATTCTTGGCGTGTTTCCTACCTGGCAGCCTATCATGCAGATGTCGAGAGAGGAGAAAATCCGCTGTTATCGAGACCCGGAATTTCGTCAATCTTTTCGCGATGATCTGGTGAATATTCCAGCGTTTGGCTCAAATGTGTGGAAACGTTTTTATGTGCTTGACGGTGTGAGTGATCAGGCCCGAGGGTTTGCGGAGAAAAAACTGACCATCGCCGAGATCGCTCGAGATTGGGATATGGACCCCATGGACTGTTTTTGCGAACTGGCGCTTGAAGACGAGTTACGCACCACCTTTGACTTGATTGCACTCAATTATGATGAAAACGATACCATTCCGTTGGTTCAGGATAAACGCTTAATGATCGGTCTTTCCGATGGTGGTGCTCACCTCAACATGCTCTGTGATGCGGGTTATTCCACTCATATGCTAGAGCGTTGGGTGCGTGATACCGGGGCCTTGTCGCTGGAAGAGGGTGTGCGGAAGTTGACATCCGAACCAGCAGACTTTTTCGGTATTAGTAATCGGGGGCGTATTGCCGCTGGGTGTAAGGCCGACCTGGTGCTTTTTAACCCAGATACCATAGCCTGCGGAGATAAGCAGGTCGTCAACGACCTGCCCAGCGGCGGTAAAAGGTTTGTCACCCCGGCAATGGGTATTCATGCCACTTTTGTTAACGGGGAAATGCTCTATAAAAATGGCGAACACGTTGGCGGGCTACCGGGCAAAGTTTTGCGCAGTTATGATTGTCACCCGGTGATTGCAACAGATGCTGCTGCATAAAATTGCGCGAATCCAAACAGGCTCTCACGTGGCCTGAGAGTTTCTGGCTTAGTTGCCAACGATAGCTATTCAGGCCGTTTTTACCCGTTTTCTCAAGTGGTTCAACTTTCTGCCGCTAGGGGGAGTCAGTGGGCTACACCATGATTTATTGTCACTGGCTTCAATTAACACGTAGATGCGTTGAGCATTCGGGGAATAGGTTTGGAAACAACAGAAAGTCGATTGTTGATCGCTGACGATGAGCCCGATAACCTCGAGCTATTGCAGTTGTTTTTAGAGCGTGAAGATTACCGGGTCGACACAGTTGATGATGGCACGCTCGCCTGGGAGAAAATTTCCGCAGACCCCGACCTCTATGACGTAGTACTTCTTGATCGAATGATGCCGAAGATGACCGGT
>QNFC01000047.1 GCA_003645395.1 Gammaproteobacteria bacterium | reverse complement strand
TTGCTGACCTGGAAAGCGGCGTGAATGCCCGTGGGGTGATTGTTTATTAGGGAGTAGAAAATACTGGATGGGGAGACGCGTAACGGCCTGTTGTCCCATCCAGTTTTTCGGTCAGCGCTTAGGCCGGCTGCAAATTAGCGTAATCGGTCATTAGCCATTTGCTACCGACGGTATTGAACTCGACCTGCACGCGCTGGCGGGTGCCGTCACCTTCGATGTCGGTGATTACGCCCTCGCCAAATTTGGCGTGTGCGACTAATTGCCCCAGTCGCAGTCCGTTGGCGGTGGGTTGAGCGTTGGATAGTGAGCTGCCTGGACGGTAAACCGGGGCCTCGATCTGGCCGCGCATTTTTACTTCGTGCAGATATTCGGCGGGAATTTCGCGGACAAATCTTGATGGCGCAGTGATCCGAGTTTCACCGTGTAATCGCCGTGCTTCGGCATGGGTCAGGCAGAGCGTCTGCCGGGCGCGGGTCATGCCGACATAGCAGAGTCGGCGCTCTTCTTCGAGTCGGCCGGGCTCTTCGATCGAGCGGCTGTGCGGAAAAAGTCCTTCTTCCATGCCGGTAAGAAAAACCAGGTCAAATTCCAGCCCTTTCGCCGAATGGAGCGTCATCAGCTGCACGCATTTCTCCCAGGCATCGCCCTGACTTTCGCCGGCCTCAAGGGCGGCGTGACTGAGAAATGTTGAGAGCGGATCGAGGTCAGCTTCTTCTTCATCTGGTTGATAAAGATTGCCGGCGTTTACCAGCTCTTCCAGATTTTCAACCCGGGCCTGCTCTTTTTCGCTGCGTTGACCGGCAAAGTGGTCGAGCAGTCCACACTGGTTGATGGTGGTTTCGATTTTTTCGGCCAGGCTGCTGTTATTGCAGGCGTTGGCGATTTGCTCGATAAGGTCACAGAAGCGCTGTATTGCCCCGACGGCACGGCTGGTCAATCCCGAGGAACTGCTGTCTTGCGCCACTGCCCAGAGGCTATGGTCGCGCTTACGCGCTTCTGCGCGGAGCAACTCCAGTGTGCGACCACCGATGCCTCTGGGTGGATGGTTGACCACTCGCTCAAACGCAGCGTCGTCGTTGCGGTTAGCCACTAAGCGTAGGTAGGCGAGGCCGTCCCGCACCTCGGCGCGGTCGAAAAATCGTAGCCCGCCGTAGACTTTATAGGGGGTGCCCCGCTGCACCAGTTGCTCTTCAAAGGTTCGTGACTGAGCGTTGGACCGGTAGAGAATGGCCGCTTGGTCGCGATCACCTCCGGCGGCGATGAATTCTTCGATTTGATCGATGACATAACGAGCCTCTTCCTGCTCGTTAAAGGCGGCGTAAAGGTCAATCGGCTCGCCTTCTTCGCCGTTGCTCCAGAGGTTTTTGCCGTGACGCTCGTGGTTGTGGGTAATGAGCCCGTTGGCGGCACTTAAAATGGTTTGTGTCGAACGATAATTCTGTTCGAGTTTAATCACCTCTACCGGTGCCAGTTCGCGCTCATAACGGTTAATGTTCTCGACTTTGGCGCCACGCCAGCCATAAATTGCCTGGTCATCATCACCAACGATGAACATGCGTGTATGCTCGCCGGCAAGGTTGCGAATCCATGCATATTGCAGCGTATTGGTGTCCTGGAACTCATCAACGAGTATGTGTGCGAAGCGCTCCTGATAGTGTTTTAGCAGTTCCGGCTGGTTGAGCCATAGCTCATTGCTACGCAACAGTAATTCAGCAAAATCGACCATGCCACCGCGTTCGCAGGCGGCTTCGTAGTCGGTATATAGCTGGACCATGGTACTCAGGTAGTGGTCGCCTTCTGCGTCGATGTTGGCGGCTCTTAAGCCTTCATCTTTGCGGTTGTTTATCCACCACTGCACCTGGGCGGGCGGGTAGTTGGCGGGATCGAGGTCCCGCTCTTTGATCACTCGCTTAACCAGCCGTTTCTGGTCGTCGCTATCAATGATTTGAAACTGCTGGGGCAATCCAGCTTCGCGCCAGTGCATTCGCAATAGTCGATGGGAAATGCCGTGAAAGGTGCCGACCCAGAGGCCGCGGCTGCTCATGTCGAGTTGAGTTTCTATGCGGCTGCGCATTTCGGCCGCTGCTTTATTGGTAAAGGTGACCGCGAGGATAGAGTAGGGCGATAGCCGTTCAACCTCTATCAGCCAACTGACGCGGTGGGTAAGCACGCGGGTTTTGCCGCTGCCGGCCCCGGCGATAACCATGACGGCTGGGGCAGTGCTGGTTACTGCCTCTCGCTGCGGCGCGTTGAGGCCTTCTAAAAGGTGGGATACGTCCATGTTAGATAGAGTGGTGTCCGTGATAATGGTTCGGGGAGAGGCTATTGTATTATTTTGACCAGGCTGCCTGCGGTGGGTTCGCCATTGGGGTACTGGTTGTTAATCAGCCGTAGCTGTAACTCGGCGTAACTGTCGATGGGACTGCGTTTAGCCATTTCACTGTAGCGGCTGTTCTTTTTTGCTTTGATCACCTTGATGCGTAAGGGCTTTGCCAGACGACGCTCTTCTCTGGTCAGTTGATGCAGGCTCATTGCGGTGGCCAGAAAAACTTCATCCGCCTGTGCAGCACTGGACTGGTTGAGCGCGACGCCGCTGAAAATGAACGCCCGGTTTTTTAGATAAACCACGCTAACCCGGCCGACACGCGGACCTTTCGCGGTGTTCATTTCGGTTAGGCCTGTATAGCCCTCAAGCCCCTTTATGTCCAATGGTTGGCCCTGTTGGAGCCGCTTTAGCCCCAGTCGTTTAACCATAAATTCCTCTGGTGGAATGCGCCGGTTAATATCGTCTGCCTGTATTTGGATTTGAGCACTCCCCTGGGGAGCAATGGCAATGAGTCGGTCGGGACGGTTCTTGATGACCCAGGTATCTGGGAAATGGAGACCAAAGTCCATATCAGGGTGATAAAAATCCTGCCCGCGGCGGATACCCTGTTGAACGTTATCACCGAATACCATGCCGTCTATCTGGTTAAGAAACGTTTCGCGGTTGTCGTCAATCTGCTCTGTTGCGGGCGTCAATGTGGCCTGCTGAATCATCTGTTGCAGGCGAGTATCGTTGTCAGGGTGGGTGGCGAACAGGCCGTGATAACCCTGGTGTTCGCGGCCCTCGGCTTCAGCCTGCTGGCGGAAGAAATCATCCTGATTTTTGAGCACGCTGATGACGCTCAGCATTGCCTCAGGGTCAGCGCCGGTTCGGGCAAGATAATCGGCGCCGAGGCGGTCTGCTTCGAGTTCGTGCTCACGACCGTAACCGCTTAGCAGTGCGTTGCTGAGCAGTCCGTAGATGTCTTGCACCTGGGCGTATCCAAGTTCCGGGACCAAAATTGAGGCGATGGTGTAGCCAAAGCCTGCGGCGGTGGCCGCGGTTTGCTGGCGGACACTGTGGCGGGCGGTCACGTGGCCTATTTCATGGCCTAGCACGGCAGCCATCTCGGCCTCGCTGTTTAGATATGCGAGTAACCCGCGGGTGATATAGATGTAACCGCCAGGTAGTGCAAAGGCGTTGACGTCGGTTGAGTCGAGCACCGTAAACCGGTAAACCAACCCCGCCCGGTGGCTTTTTGCTGCCAGGCGCTCGCCGACATCAGTGACATATTGTTGTAACTCAGGGTCGTCGTAGAGTCCGAAACGGGCGATTATTTCCGGGTGGTTCTGTCGGCCAATTGCTATCTCCTGCGATTCCGACATCAGCACGATTTCTCTTTGGCCGCTTACCGGATTTACCGCGCAGCCGGATATTAGCGTTACCGCCAGCATTGCGAGTACTGGTAGCCACCGGTGTTTGATTGAGACGAGTAGGATGCGGGCCGAAGTCATGGTTGCCATTCTAACCCTGCCGGGTGGTACAGCCGTACCTGTAGGGGTTTGCTCGAATCTTGCCGATGTGGTTGCAGCCAGCCGCGCAGTAGTACCTGCTGGTTGAGAAGTTGTTGTGGCTGGGTAGCGCCCGGCCAGTGTGGGGAAAAGGGGTCGACAAAGTACTCGCCCCAATCTCGCTTGCTAATACGGGCGGTGAGGTCGTTATTGAGTTCGAGGTAGTAAAAGCGGTTGTTGCTAGTGACCCGGGTCACTTTGCCTCTGACGATGTGATAGCCGGTGCGGTTTGTCCTGGTTAAGCTGGCGGCGGTTTTAGGCTGATACCGAGGGTGGCCCCAGATGCCGGTTGAGCTGATTCTGGCCTGGCGCTCAGCGGCAGTGAAGCAGACAGCCGCGGCGGCGTTGGGTGGAATAATTAAAATTGTGGCAAGCCCTTCTTCGAGTAGGGTTAAGGCCGGGTTAGTGCCATTAGCTAGTTGCAGGTGGGCGAGGAGTCGTCCATATCGGTCGTGCTGCTGTCTGTCAATCTGCAGACTGACGGTGGTTCCCGGCGGAGCTAGCTCTTTAAGTCGGCGCCGGGCGGCTTTGGCTAATGGTTCCGGGTGGCCTCGCCGGTAGTTCATCTCCGGGGTATTGATGCCGAGCAGGCGAACTTTGGTGCCATCACTGAGTTCGACCGTGTCGCCGTCGTAAACCTGCTTAATTTGACCCTGCCGATAAACCGGCAGGTCGGGGCAGTTTTTGGAATCTGACTCTGCATGCAGCGCAAACGGCAGCAGTATCAGACAGGCAATAAAAAAGGCGCTCCAATGAAGCGCCTTTTTTATTTGTTCGGACATCGCCGGGTGACAGCGATAATTGAAATTGGTTACTGCTGATAACGGCGGCGAAAACGCTCCACACGGCCGGCGGTGTCGGATATTTTCTGCTTGCCGGTGTAGAACGGATGACACTCGGCGCAGACGTCAAGCTTCAATTCGTCTTTGCTCAGTGTTGAGAAGGTTTTGAAGCTATTGCCGCAGCTGCATATTGCGGTTATTTCCCGGTACTCAGGATGGATATCAGGTTTCATGGTGCTGGTTTTCCAGTACTTTGTGAGGTGGGTGCCGGCGTCGATTAGTGAAGCATCCCAAACGGGCGGCGAATGATACGTGATCATAACCACCGCGACAAGTCGTGTCGCGGTGGTTATGAAACTGAGCAGATTTTAGCCGAGCAGGTCAGCCACAGCGGCCCGTTCTTCAAGAAGTTCGGCTGCGGTAGCATCCATCCGGGCGCGGCTGAAATCACTGATTGCCAGCCCCTGAACAATGGAGTACTTGCCATCTTTGATGGTTACCGGAAATGAATAAATGATGCCTTCAGGTATGCCGTAGCTGCCATCGCTGGGGATAGCCATGCTGACCCAGTCACCGTTAGCGGTGCCAAAGGTCCAGTCGCGCATGTGAGCAATCGCAGCTGAAGCTGCAGAGGCTGCGCTAGATGCGCCACGGGCGTCAATGATGGCAGCGCCACGTTTTTGTACAGTCGGAATAAACTCGTTTTCAACCCAGGTCTGGTCGAGAGTTGGTGACTCGCCAGCAACCTGGAGATGGTCCGCATCCGGGTATTGGGTGGAGGAGTGATTCCCCCAGATAGTCATGTTTGTGATCTCGGTGACAGCTGTTTGTGTTTGTGCGCCGATCTGACTGATGGCTCGGTTGTGATCAAGCCGTGTCATGGCGGTGAACTGGCGCGGATCAAGATCGGGTGCATGAGACTGAGCGATCAGAGCATTGGTGTTTGCAGGGTTACCCACTACCAGCACCCGCACGTCGCGGCTGGCGTGAGCGTTAATGGCCTGTCCCTGGGGGCTGAAAATCTGGCCGTTAGCGGCCAGCAGGTCTTTGCGTTCCATACCCGGGCCACGAGGTCGTGCACCGACTAGAAGGGCGTAGTCGGCATCTTTGAAGGCTACATTGGCGTCGTCAGTTGCGATGATGTCGTGCAGTAACGGAAAGGCGCAATCATTGAGTTCCATAATCACCCCTTCAAGGGCGGTCATCGCTGGGGTGATTTCCAGTAGTTGCAAAATGATCGGCTGATCAGGGCCGAGCATGTCGCCGGCGGCGATGCGGAATAGCAGTGAGTAACTGATTTGGCCGGCACTGCCAGTAACGGCGACGCGTGCGGGTGATTTCATTGATGTCTCCAAAGAGTGGACGATTCTGGTCGGCAGGGAAGTGATTGCCGAAATCGATGGCCCCGCCTGATTAAATAGACGGACGGGCTATCAAAGTAATATTGTGGATATAAGAATTAACGCAGGATTACTTTGCGGCTATGCACTCTTCATAGAGGCAAAAAATTCAGCATTTGATTTCGACGCTTTGATACGGTCGAGCAAAAAGTCTGCGGCGGCTAACTCATCCATCGGGTGCAGTAGTTTGCGCAAGATCCAGATTTTTTGCAGCTCCTCGGTGGGGATCATCAGCTCTTCGCGGCGCGTGCCGGAACGGTTGATATTCATGGCCGGATAGATGCGCTTTTCGGCCATCTTCCGTTCGAGGTGAATTTCCATGTTACCGGTGCCCTTGAACTCTTCGTAAATTACATCATCCATGCGCGATCCAGTTTCGACCAGTGCCGTCGCAATGATAGTCAGGCTGCCACCTTCCTCGACATTACGGGCAGCACCAAAAAATTTCTTTGGTCGGTCGAGAGCGTTGGCATCGACTCCGCCGGTAAGTACTTTGCCGGATGATGGCACCGTGGTGTTGTAGGCGCGCGCCAGGCGGGTGATGGAATCAAGCAGTATCACTACGTCTCGTTTATGTTCGACCAATCGTTTGGCTTTTTCGATGACCATTTCAGCCACCTGAACGTGGCGGGTGGCCGGCTCGTCGAAAGTGCTCGAGATAACCTCGCCTCTTACCGAGCGGGACATTTCGGTGACCTCTTCCGGGCGCTCATCAATCAGCAGCACGATCAGGTAGCACTCGGGATGGTTGGTGGCGATGGAGTGGGCGATGCTCTGTAGCATCATCGTCTTACCAGATTTCGGTGACGAAACAATCAGCCCGCGCTGGCCTTTGCCGATGGGGGCAATCATGTCGATCATCCGCGGGGTAATATCCGCGGTGGTGCCGTTGCCGGTTTCCAGAGTCAGTTGATCGTCAGCAAATAGCGGCGTCAGGTTCTGGAAGAGTATTTTGTTGTGAGCACTTTCAGGCGGCTCGAAATTAATTTCGGCGACTTTAAGCAGCGCGAAATAACGTTCGCTATCTTTAGGTGGACGGATTTTTCCAGCAATAGTGTCGCCGGTACGTAGGCTGAATCGACGAATCTGGCTTGGTGAGACATAGATATCATCGACCCCGGCAACGTAGGAACTGCGTGGCGAACGCAGGAATCCAAAACCATCCTGGAGTACCTCCAGCACCCCTTCGCCGTAAATATCTTCGCCTTTCTTGGCGTGGGCTTTTAGTAGGGCGAAGATGATCTCTTCTTTCGGTAACCGGGTGACGTTATCGAGGTTGTTGGCGCGCGCAATCTCCACAAGTTGGGAGATTGGTTTTTCTTTTAGTTCATTTATATTCATTCATGATTCGACTTGAAGAGGCGATTGCCTATAGGATTTTTCGGTAGGGGAAAGAGAAATAAAGTAATTAAATTCAGTTGGTTTATATGGGGTCGCTGGCAGGAACCTGAGAGGTTGCGACCCCAAAAATCGGGCTGGAGTATCGTATGAAATATTTATGTTTGTTGAGTTATCCGGAGGACAAAAATTCAGCTTTTTCAGTTGCTCCGAGAATAGGGATTCAGATATTGCTGTCGATGAAAGCGGCGAGCTGAGACTTGGTTACCGCACCCACTTTGGTCGCTTCAACCTTGCCATCTTTAAAGATCATCAATGTCGGGATGCCGCGAATTCCAAACTTCGGTGGGGTTTGCGGGTTCTCGTCGATATTCAGTTTAACGATATTAATTTTATCACCGTATTCAGCGCTGATCTCTTCCAGTACCGGTGCAATCATTTTGCAAGGACCGCACCATTCGGCCCAATAATCAACCAATACGGGTTTGGCGGCGTTTAAGACGTCTGCTTCGAAAGTGTCATCTGACACGTGTCCAATGTCTGCGCTCATGGGTGGAAGGCTACTCTCTTTGAAATAAAAATTGCGATTGAATTAATGTGCCAAATTTAAAGTGGCGGAAGATGGGTTGTACCGGAAAGGCTTTTTGTAGGAACTCATGCGATCAGTGGTGATCGGTAACTCTGCGAATCAGCAGTATTCCTACGGACAGGTGCTGTTGCTTTGGCATTCTAAACATTTGTATCGGCAAGTCAACTGGCTAATTGAACGCTTTGTTTGGTGGGTGATTCCATTCGGTTCACGCGCTTTATCGTTCACAAAATATTTAAATGCGTCCGGTCGAATATATCACTGGCTGTGTCGGTCGAGCACACGAAAGCCGATTGCCTCCGCCAGATGGTGGCTGGCGATGGTCTGGCTGTCGTCCAGGTCAGCGATGGTTCTCGCCAGTTTGAGAATGCGATGGTAAGCCCGTGCCGACAGGCCAAGCTTGTCTACCGCCGTTGCCAATAGCTGTTTTCCCGCAGATTCTGGCTGGCAATAGCGATCGATTTCATTAGTCAGCAAATGGGCGTTGAGTTTGTTGCTGCGCATGTGTTGCCGTTGTTGGCAGCCATCCACCCGCGTGGCAACTAGGTTGCTTGACTCTGCGGGTGGTGCCTGGTCGGTTGCTAGTTCCTGATAAGTAATCGACGGTATCTCTACGTGCATGTCAATTCGGTCTAGCAGCGGCCCAGAGATTCGGCCACGATACCGGCGGATCTGGTCTGGGGTGCAGCGACAGTTGCCGGCCGGGTTGCCTGCATGCCCACAGGGGCAGGGATTCATGGCCGCAATCAGCTGAAAACGGGCCGGAAATTCTGCCTGATGACCGGCTCGCGATATCCGAATCGTGCCCGACTCCAGCGGTTCACGTAAAGATTCGAGCACTGCGCGGTTGAATTCCGGCAACTCATCTAAAAATAGTACGCCGTTATGTGCGAGTGAAATCTCACCAGGGCCGGGCGGTTGTCCACCTCCGACCAGTGCCACGGCTGATGCGGTATGGTGTGGCGCATGAAACGGGCGCCGGCTCCAGGTTTCGGCTTTCATGCCGGCAAGGCTGACCGAGTGTACGACGGCAGTCTCGAGGGCCTGCTGATCACTCAACATCGGCAGCAGGCCAATCAGTCGTGAAGCGAGCATGGTTTTGCCTGCTCCTGGTGGGCCAATTAGTAGAAGGCTGTGGCCGCCGGCGGCCGCAATTTCAAGTGCGCGCTTGCCTAGCTGTTGGCCGCGAACGTCAGCAAGGTCTGCGGATGCTGGCGGGGTGCTTTTCGGCGCGATCGGTGTCGCTAAAAGTGATTGTTGTCCGCTTAGGTGTGCGCAGACTTCTAGCAGGCTATTGGCGCCGAAAAACCGTAAGTCATCGACCAGCGCTGCCTCGGTGCAGTTGCTACTTGGCAGGATCAGGGTTTTGCCGCTCTCTCGGCAGGCCAAAGCGGCCGGTAATACGCCTTTTACGGGGCGCAGTTCGCCATTAAGGCCGAGCTCTCCGATGAATTCATAGTTCCGCAGATCCTGGTCAGGGATCTGGCCGGAGGCGGCCAGCAGAGTCAGAGCGATCGCAAGGTCAAAACGTCCGCCG
>QNFC01000046.1 GCA_003645395.1 Gammaproteobacteria bacterium | reverse complement strand
GGGCAGCTGCAACACGTGCCGGCGAAGGAGTCGTTTCCAAATCTTGAAAAGGACAAGCCGGGCCTGAATATGCGTAGTCTGGGTTGCGACACCTGGAACGGTTTTATCTTTATTCATATGAACCCGGAACCTGAGCAGCCGCTGCGCGAATTTCTGGGTGGCCTGGCCGACGACATGGATGGCTTTCCATTCGATAAGTGTCAGCACATTGCCCACTACACCAGTCGGGTGAAAGCGAACTGGAAACTCTGCATCGATGCCTTTCAAGAGGCGTATCACGCTGCCTACCTGCATCGCCATGCAATTCCTGGGGCTGAAAATGGCGGCTTTGCGCTACCCACCTCGGTGCGGTTTTACGAGGGCCATCGGTCGGTGTCTGTCTGGCTGATTGATAACCTGCAGCCGACTCCGGCCGAAACCATCGCCTATGCGCACTCTGCGCACGGCTTTACTAAAGTCAGCGAAACAAAGATGGAAGGCATTAATCCATCGGACGATGAGGGCTGGTGGTTCGATGTAAATGTGTTTTTCCCGAACTTCTTTTGTGATCTGGGCGGCGGTTGGTATTTCACTTACAACTTCTGGCCGGTATCGCACAACGATACGATCTGGAACATGAATATCTATCAGATGGAGGCGGCGACCGCGAGTGAGAAGGTGGTGCAGGAGTTCACCCGCATTGCCCTGCGTGACACGGTTTATGAAGACATGAGCACGATGGAATTTTCGCAAAAGGCCTTTGAGTCGGGCGTGTTATCTGAGCAGTACATCGGTGACACGGAGATTGCGGTGCGTCATCAATACTGGGTCGTGGATGAAATCCTGAAAAAACCCTGAATTGTGCCCGGAAAAAACCAGTAATAATCGGCGGAGAGTCCCATGAGTAACTTGCTACCCCAGGCCTTCAGTGCGCTTGAACCCTATTGCGACAAATGGCTGGCGGAGACCGAAAAAGCCCGCAACCAGATTCGTACCAGCAGCACGCTTGAAGAGAACGTTGAGTTCTACGATGCGGTGATGCCTCGCTTTGAGGAGATGCTCAAACACCTGGATGAGTTTCCGGTGAGCGATCTGCCAACCGAGGAAGATAATTTGCTAAAGCTGATTTATGGCTTTGTTGAGGCCTCCTGCCCGGCGGAGCGGTTTCACTCTCCGGTGGTCACCGACACCTTCCCGCCGGAGCGGTTTACCATTCATGAGGACTCGCCGGCGTCTGGGTGGTAGTCAGGAGCTATTCAAGCCTCTGACTGGGCTAAAAAAGGCAGCTAAAACCCGGCTGAGTTCATCTAACTCGGCTTCAGTAAGCAGTGGGCGGGCTTTTCAGGCGCGCCTTCGGTAAAATCACCCGGCCGAATTTTCTGTTTTCGTCCGAGACCTGCTGCCCCTGTGAAATCCGCCCGCACTATGTTCGTGCCTCAAACCGCCCCGCATCTCTATTCCTACCCGAAATTCTGGGCGGAGTGTTTTGCGCCTGCGCCGTTTTTGCCGACCAGCCGCGAGGAGATGGATCTGCTCGGCTGGGACAGCTGTGACGTGATAGTTGTCACCGGCGATGCTTATGTTGATCACCCGAGTTTTGGCATGGCGGTGATCGGTCGGGTATTGGAATCCCAGGGTTTCCGGGTCGGCATTATTGATCAGCCCGACTGGCACAGCGCCGAAGCGTTTACTGCGCTAGGGCCGCCAAATCTCTATTTTGGTGTCACCGCCGGCAATATGGATTCAATGATCAATCGCTATACGGCGGATCGCCGTCGCCGCAGTGACGATGCCTACAGTCCCGATGATCAGGGCGATCGACGGCCGGACCGAGCCACCCTGGTTTACAGCCAGCGCTGTAGGGAGGCGTACCGTGACGTGCCTATTGTGCTCGGCGGTATTGAGGCCAGCCTTCGGCGCATTGCTCACTACGATTACTGGTCTGACAAGGTGCGGCGCTCGGTGTTGGTGGATGCCAAGGCAGACATTTTGCTGTTTGGCAACGCCGAGCGGGCACTGGTGGAGATCACTCACCGGATGGCTAATGGCGAAGCAATTGAGTCTATTCAAGATGTCCGTGGGACCGCTTTTTTAGCCACGGCTATCCCGCCTGAAAAAATGAGCGAGTTATATCAGCCGTGGAGTGAAATTGATTCCACCTCGGTAGATACCCCGGGCAGGGTAGAGCCGATTCCGAGTCCGTATTTAATGCAGACGGATACCGGTTCGCCGAATAATTCCGCCTCGACCGCTGAGCATGGGCTCGATGACAATGAGCAGGTAATCGAGTTCAAACCACCCACGCATCAGAAAGCCGATCGCGCCCGAACGGTAATCCGGCTACCGGCCTACGAGGAAGTGCGGGCTGATCCGGTGCTCTACGCCCATGCCTCGCGAATACTGCACGCCGAAACTAACCCCGGTAACGCCCGTGCCCTGGTACAGGCCCACGGTGGTCGGCAGGTTTGGATAAACCCGCCGCCGATTCCACTGACTACGGATGAGATGGACTCTGTCTTCGGGCTGCCCTACGCGCGGGTCCCGCATCCGAAATACGACAGCCAGAAACTGCCGGCGTGGGAGATGATCCGCTTTTCGGTGAATATCATGCGCGGCTGCTTTGGTGGTTGTACCTTCTGTTCAATTACCGAACACGAAGGGCGCATTATTCAGAGTCGTTCAGAGGAATCTATTCTTAATGAACTGGAGCAGATTCGAGATGTAACTCCCGGTTTTACCGGGGTAATATCTGATCTTGGCGGCCCAACTGCCAACATGTATCGCCTCGCCTGCAAAGACCCGGAGATCGAAGCTGCCTGCCGACGTCCGGCCTGCGTTTACCCCGATATCTGCAGCAACCTGAATACCGACCATGCCCCGCTGGTTCATCTATATAAAAAGGCACGGGAAATGCCTGGCATTAAAAAGGTGCTGATCAGCTCTGGCGTGCGTTACGACCTGGCAGTGGAATCACCCGAGTACGTGGAGGAGCTGGTTACACACCATGTCGGGGGTTACCTCAAAATCGCCCCCGAGCATACCGAAGAAGGGCCGCTGGAGATGATGATGAAGCCCGGCATCGGCACCTATGAGCGATTTCGGGTGCTGTTTGAGCGATTCTCACGTAAAGCCGGTAAAGAGCAATATCTCATCCCCTATTTTATCGCGGCTCATCCCGGCACTACCGATGCCGACATGGTGGAGCTGGCGTTGTGGCTCAAACGCAACGGCTTCCGCGCTGATCAGGTGCAGAATTTCTACCCATCTCCCATGGCGACCGCCACCACCATGTACCACACCGGCAAGAATCCATTGCACCGGGTGAGACGTAGCGGTGGGGAGGTTGAGATTGCTAAAGGTGGTCGACAGCGAAAGCTGCACAAGGCGCTGCTACGCTATCACGACCCTGATAACTGGCCGACTATCCGGTCGGCACTTAAACAGATGGGCCGGGCTGAGTTGATTGGCTATGCCAAGCGCTGTCTGGTGCCACCGCGTCAGCCTGCTACCGACATCAGGGGCGAAACCAACGCATCGCGAACTTTTTTAACCCGTCACCCCGCGCCTGCAAACGGCGGGGGCGCTGGTCGTGCCGGAGCAGGAAAACGAACTGGGCGATCAAAGTCCAGGAGCTCTCGATCAACTCCTCGCAGGCGACAGAAATAGTTATACCTGCCGTGATGAAAAGTGGCGTGACAAATTTTCCTTCTGGTTGAAATTTGCGCTAAGCTCTGCGACCCGATTTTGATCTAACTACCCTACCTAAAGGCTGATACAAAATGAAACTTTTCTATTTTCCCGGTGCCTGTTCAATGTCCGTTCATATTGCGCTTAACGAAGTCGGTGCAAGCTATGACATGGAAAAAGTGGACCTGATGACGAAGACCCTCGAATCCGGCGGTAGTTACCTGGATATCAACCCGAAAGGCTATGTACCCTGCCTGCAGCTTGATGATGGTCAGTATCTGACCGAAGTTGGCGCCATACTGCAGTACATCGCCGACAATAATCCCGATGCAAAACTGCTACCGCCGGTGGGTGATGAGCAGCGTTATCGGGTGATTGAATTCATCAGCTATATATCGGGTGAACTGCATAAGAATTTCGCTCCACTGTTTAATCCGGAAATCAGCGAAGAAGAGCGTGCTGCGGCGCTGGAGATCATTGGCAAGCGGTTAGATCTGCTGAATGATCAACTGGGTAATGGCGGGCCCTTCCTGACCGGTGAGCAGTTCACCATTGCCGATGCTTACCTGACCACGGTGCTTGGCTGGGCCCAGTTCGTGAAGATGGACCTGTCACCCTGGCCGAACCTGGGCGCCTATGCTGGCGCAGCCATGAGCCGCCCTGCGGTGCAGGCGACGCTGAAAGAAGAAGGCATGATGTAAGCCGATATCGCGGTAATTAGCGGATATTAGCCGCGTCGCGAAACGAGCCCGAATCCTGATAAACAGGATTCGGGCTTTTTAATTCTTCAACTGTAATAAAAAATTAATCTGTTGAAGCAGGCCAATTTGTACTTAAAAGCCAATAGGGATCAACATCTAATCGATAGACGAATTGCCGTTGACACCGGGAATGAGCTGTTTATAATCACTGCTGCTTGAAAGTACGTCCTAATATTTATGTGCACCATTTTGATCGGCAGTTTAGGCATCATCCTGTTTGTCATAAGTAATAGATACACTTCCAGCCAAACCGGCCCTGCTTGCAGGGCTAAATTACTCTTGCAAATAAAATAGGAAATAACTATGTCTACTACTACCGGTACCGTTAAATGGTTCAACGAATCTAAAGGTTTTGGTTTCATCGAGCAGGAATCCGGCCCTGACGTGTTTGTTCACTTCAGTGCCATTTCTGGTTCAGGCTTCAAGACCCTCGTCGAAGGCCAGCGCGTTGAGTTCACTGTCACCCAGGGCCAGAAAGGTCCTCAGGCAGAGAACGTCATCGCCGTATAAGCGGATCGACTGACATAACCGACCTGTACGCAAGTGCAGGCTGGTCCAACCCTTAACCGGGTTGGTGAAAAGGGCAGGGCTTAACGGTCTTGCCCTTTTTTATTGCTCCATCCAGATCTGGCTCCAGACCGGCACCAGAACAACAGGAAGATTCAGAATTTGACCGCTACATCGTTTTCGACACTTGGGCTTCAATCGGCGTTGCAGGACAATTTAACGTCGTTAGGATACCTGCAAACTACCCCGGTGCAGGCCCAGAGTCTGCCGCCAATTTTGGCCGGCAAGGACGTTATCGCTCAGGCAAAAACGGGTTCAGGTAAAACCGCTGCGTTTGCACTTGGGCTGTTGCAGCAACTGGATGTGGCCAGTTTTAATACCCAGGCACTGGTGTTGTGTCCGACCCGCGAGCTCGCTGATCAGGTTGCTAAAGAGACCCGCCGGTTAGGTCGAACGATTGCCAATATTAAAGTACTAACGCTCTGCGGCGGGGTGCCGCTTTATACTCAGATCAATTCATTAGCCCGTCACCCTCATATCGTGGTGGGCACGCCGGGAAGAGTTGAAGAGTTATTAAAAAAAGGCCATCTCCAGTTGCAGTCGTTGCAGACGCTGGTGCTGGATGAAGCCGACCGTATGCTCGATATGGGTTTTCAGGATTCCCTCGACGCCATCATCAAGTTTGCCCCGGCAAAGCGACAAACCCTGCTTTTCAGTGCCACCTATCCTGAGCAGATAGGTGCCATCGCCAGACGGGTGATGATGGACCCGGTCAGGGTGCAGGTGACGGGTGATGAGGACAGCAGTGACATAGAAGAGCATTTTTACCGGCTCGATAGCCCTGATCAGCGTTTTGCCGCGCTACGACTGCTGCTGCTTAACTATCGCCCCGAATCTGCGTTGGTATTTTGCAATACTAAAGTGATGACGCAGGAGGTGGCGGACGAGCTTAGCCAGGCTGGCTTTAGCGCTATGGCGCTACACGGTGATCTCGATCAGCGCGCCCGTGATCGCACCCTGGTGCGGTTTGCGAATAAAAGTGTTTCGATACTGGTGGCGACCGATGTCGCTGCGCGCGGACTGGATATTAGTGATCTTGACGCGGTTATTAACTATTTCGTTGCCCATGATAGCGAGGTGCATATCCATCGCATCGGTCGTACTGGACGGGCCGGTAAAAGCGGGCTGGCCTGCACTTTGTATGGCGAGCGGGAGCAGCACAAGCTAGCAAGACTGGAGCAGTATATTGGTCACGCCATTGATCCAGAACCGCTGCCCGAGCTGAGTTTGCTGGACGAACCCGCGTATCAGCCGGAGATGGCAACCCTGCAAATTGATGCGGGGAAAAAGCAGAAAATCAGAGCAGGAGATATTCTTGGTGCGTTGACGGGCAAGGATGGTATTGCCGGTGACCAGGTGGGTAAAATTTCTATCGCCGACAAGGTTGCCTACGTTGCAGTGAGTTATATGGCGGTCAAACCGGCATTGAAAAAACTGAACGAGGGCAAACTAAAGGGGCGATCATTTCGTGTCCGCTGGCTACGCAGAGCCTAAGTCTGCCATCTAGCGGTTGCCCCAGTTATCCGGCCGGTCCTGGCGCCCGCGTGGCGCTACGTTACCGGCTGATTCAGAGCCCGAATTTCCCGATCGGCGGCTCCCGCTACTGTCGCCCGAGTTTGCGCTCCGGTTATTACTTTTGCTGGGTTGGCCGCCTTGACTATTATCACGGCTAGAACCACTGGTGCTACGACTACGGCCGGGCTTTCCGGTCGATTTTTGCCCCGCTCTGGCTTGCCCGCCTGCGCGATGCCCGCGGCTATTTTCGCCGGAGCGCTGCCCATCACGGTGACCTCCACGTCGTCCGCGTGGCTCCTTTTTGGGAGTAGGCGGTTTCGGCGGACGCCGATCTAGTGTGGTCTCCGGCAGATTGTGTTCAGGTTCAAATCCGCCGATAAATTTACGCGGTAATAGCTGGCCAATCAGGTGTTCGATGTCAGATAGCATCCGCACTTCATCGGCACACACTAGCGATACTGCCTGGCCATTACTGCCAGCGCGCCCGGTGCGACCAATACGGTGAACGTAATCCTCTGGCACGTTGGGCAGATCAAAGTTGACCACCTGCGGTAGCTGGTCAATATCAATGCCGCGTGCGGCGATATCGGTGGCGACCAAAATACGCACTTTGCCATCTTTGAATCCGGCCAGTGCCCGGGTGCGCGCTCCCTGGCTCTTGTTGCCATGAATAGCCGCAGCCTGAATGCCAGCCTTCTCTAGCTGCGTGACCAGCTTGTTGGCACCGTGTTTGGTCCTGCTGAATATCAGCGCCTGGTGCCAGCTGTTTTCTTCAATCAAATGAATGAGCAGTGCCGCTTTCTGTTTCTTGTCGACAGGGTGGATCCAGTGTTCAACAGTTTCAACAGTGGTGTTGCGGGGGCTGACCGAAATTTCCAGCGGATCATTAACTAGCCCCTTGGCGAGTTTACGTATGTCCGCAGAAAACGTTGCCGAGAACATCAGGTTCTGGCGTTGTTTGGGCAAGTGCCCGAGTATCTTTTTAATGTCGTGGATGAAACCCATATCGAGCATACGGTCGGCTTCATCAAGTACCAGTACCTCAACGTCGTCGAATTTCACCGCGTTCTGACCAAACAGGTCCAGCAGTCGTCCCGGTGTGGCGACCAGCACGTCAACGCCTCTGCGCAGTTTCATCATTTGCGGGTTTATTTTCACCCCGCCAAACACCACTGCAGAGCTAAGCGACAGATGTTTGCCATAGACGACGACGCTTTCCTGCACCTGTGCCGCCAGCTCGCGGGTGGGTGTCAGAATCAGCACGCGTATATGGTTTGGTTTAGCGCGCTCACCGGCGGCAAGCTGTTGCAGTATTGGCAACACAAAGCCGGCGGTTTTTCCGGTGCCGGTCTGGGCAGCAGCCATCACATCTCTGCCCTCCAGGACAGCTGGAATGGCTTGTAGCTGGATGGGGGTCGGTGTGTCGTAATCTTGTTCGGCAACCGCTTTTAATAGTGGCTCCGACAGACCTAAAGAGGCAAAACTCATGTATAAAATTTCTCGACTAGCGGTGTTAAGGGTTGGTCGCCGTCGTGGCGGCGCGAAATATACAGGAAAACAGCGCTAAATAACTGGTTTTAGCGGGAATAAGTTGTACTTTGGCCCGCTTTTCTCAGCAAAATATAACCATTAATTACAGTAGTTTCTTGATCAATCATTCAATGATTGGCAAACCTGAACATTTAGCGTTGCAACGATTATTACATGACCTATTCTGAATATATGCAGCGCTAATTGGTAGGAGTGTCCTGTAATTGGGTATAAACGCAGATGCACAAGCAAGCGCGTGGGGCAGAGGGATTGCGGCCGATTGTCGGGCGATATTATATTCCGTCTCGCTACTAACATTGATTTTAATTGAGGGGAGTGAAAAACATGGGTCTTAAAACGGGTGCGGAATATCGTGAACTATTAAATGACGGGCGGTCGCTCTATATCGGTGGTGAGCTTGTTCGTAACCCAAATGACTACGCGCCGCTACAGGGGATTATTCAAACCGTTTCCGAACATTACGACGAATTTTACAAGCCAGAACTACAGGCAAGTTACACCTACGCTTCGCCAGCTGACGGCAAGCCGGTGAGTAATTCTTTCCTTGAGGCGGTTTCCTGGCCGGAGATAGAGCAGCGGATGACCGGCGAGACCCTTCGCAAAGAGGCCACCTACGGCATGATGGGACGGATGCCCGATTTCATGAACGCCTTTGTCACCGACATGAGATTGATCGCGCCGCACGTGCTGGGCCATCAGGATAAGGCCTTTGCAGAGAACGCGATCAAATATTACGAGTTCTGTCGCGATGAAGACATCTGCCTGACGCACACGCTGGCTGATCCGCGCAAGGATTACAGCAAGCCCCTCGGCGAGCAAAACTCGGTGCGCATGGTCCGCGAAGCTGATGACGGCATCTATGTCACCGGCGCGCGTATGCTCTCCACGCTGGCGCCGGTGAGTCATGAACTTTTTGTCGGCCCGTTTATGCCGCGTCAGCCTGGCGAAGAAGCCATGGCACTCTGCTTTGCTGTTCCGGTGGCCACTGACGGAGTTAAGTTTATTTCCCGGGAATCCTATGCCCGGGGCCGCAGTACTTACGACCGCCCGCTTAGCGAGAGGTTTGATGAGGGCGATTCACTGGTGGTGTTTGATAACGCATTTATTCCGTGGGAGCGGGTGTTTATCGCCGGTGACATCACCGCGCATAACATGATGGGGCCGAGCTACCCCGGTTATCTGGCGTTGCAGGCAGCGATTCGTGGCCGGGCCAAACTGCGGTTTATGACCGGGCTGGCGGTGAAAATAGCCAAAACCCTGGGGCGCTCTGAGGTGCCACGCTATCGAGAGCTGATTGGAGAAGTGCTTGGCTATAACGAACTGGCGGACGGTTTGGTGGAGGCTATTGGCCACGAAGTGCAGCGCAATGCGGTGGAGGAGGTGGCCAGGCAGAACGACCCAGATTACAACCTAATTGACCTGGCGAGAGAAACCGGAATGTTATTTGCCTCCCCCAAACGTGGCATGGTGGGCATGTCCACCCTGCGGTTTTTTATGCCTTTTGTTAACACCAAAGTAAACGAACTCATTCGGTTGATGGGCAGCAG
>QNFC01000045.1 GCA_003645395.1 Gammaproteobacteria bacterium | reverse complement strand
GCTTCAAGCCACCCAACCTGTCTGGTCTGTTGCTTATGAATTGGATTAAAAAAGTAATTAGCAGAAAAGCCCCCCTCAAACCTTCGACCCGCAGGAGGCTTGACCCGGATGCTATAGACCTTGTCGGGGACGATCCGGCGATTGCATTATCCAAACTGCCTTCACGCAACAGCATGGTTAGCAATCTGGCTGGTCTCGACCCTGAAGTCTCCGCTGATTTGACCCACGACCTGGAAGGTACCCAACGCCGGTCGCAGGAAGGACCCTCTATCGATAGAATCGATCTCGATTTTGACAATGACACGAACCAGTCTGATCAATATGAAGCTGTTAGTTTTAGTAACGATGAGGGTATAAGTCCTGGCCCGCTTAGCACCCATGCGGCAAGCAAGCAACCGCAGGCAGATCAACCCAACGCTCCTGCTCACCTCCAACGAAATCCACTCGATCCAGAACCGCCGGCAACTTTCCCGTTTGTAGCCGATCAGGGGTTCGACCTCAAACTGAGCTCTGAACCGGAACCGCCCAGCTATACCGAAACCCCGCCTCCATCAGTACAGCGCAGCACAACAGACTCGATGATCAGTGATTTTGACCTGGATCTGGACGACGTAGCAGCAGAAGAGTCCAGTGCCACCGCGGCATCATTGCAATCTTTTACCCAGTCAAACGCAGACCCCCTAGAGCAATCGCTAGCGGCTTTTGCTGATGAAGAGAGTCACTTATCCGCAACAGCAAGCGGTGACTTTACTTTTGACCCGCCCGAGACCGCTTCAACAGCCTCACTCTCGCAAGAACTAGAAAGCCACACCGCGGAAAACTTTGACGCAACCGTGATCACTGCCGCAGACACCCCTGACACAGGAGCAGACACGGGCTATGCCACTGGCTGGGTCATCGTGATTGCCGGTCCTGGAAAGGGACAGTCGCGACCCATTTACTCGGGCAGCAACTCTATTGGCCGATCTCCTGACCAGGCAGTTCCCCTCTATTTTGGCGCTAATTCTGATGGTGAGATTAGCCGCCGTGATCACACCCGAATTATCTATGACGCCCAGAGCAACGATTTCAAATTAATTCACGGTGCCAGTCGCAACCTCACCTATCTAAACGATGAAGTAGTCCGAGAAATCACTGACCTAAAAGCCTACGACCGCATTATCATTGGCAGAACTACACTACTTTTTCTGCCTTTATGTGGAACCATTTTCCGCTGGTAGCTGACCTAACGGCTCTGCCGTTGCTTCCGCTACCGCCTACTTTTCATTCCATTTAATATGCTGGTAAACAATGTCTGAAATCATAACTTACCCGGTTCCCGTTGAAGTCCAAAACCGCGCCCACATTGATCAAAAACAGTACGCTGACTGGTATCGCCAATCCATCGACGACCGCGAAACGTTTTGGGCCGACCGCGCCAACGACCTCATTGACTGGTCAACACCGTGGACTAAGGTAGTTGAAGAAAACCTGGCCGCCGGCGAAATAAAATGGTTTCAGGGCGCGACCACCAACGTTGCCTATAACTGCCTCGACCGACATTTAGCCGAAAGGGGCAACCAGACAGCCATCATCTGGGAAGGCGACGACCCCAACGTAGCCCGCAACATCACCTATCGCGAGCTACATGACGAAGTCTGCCGGCTTGCCAACCTGCTCAAATCCCGCGGAATAAAAAAGGGCGACCGCGTTTGCATTTATATGCCGATGATTCCAGCAGCTGCCGCAGCGATGCTGGCCTGTACGCGCATTGGAGCCATCCACTCGGTGGTCTTCGGCGGCTTTTCACCGGAGGCACTGCGCAGCCGTATTCTTGATTTTGATTGCCAAACCATTATTACTGCAGACGAAGGCCTACGCGGTGGTCGCAGCGTGGCGCTGAAGAGCAATGTCGATACTGCGCTAGCGGAATGCCCTAGCGTGCACACCGTGATCACCGTCAAAAACACCGGCAACGATATCAGCTGGGTTGAGGGGCGTGACATCTGGTATCAAGAGTCCATCGCCGCGATGGATGCCGATTGTCCAGCGGAACCCATGGATTCGGAAGACCCCCTGTTTATCCTTTATACCTCCGGTTCCACCGGGAAACCTAAAGGGGTTCTGCACACCACTGGCGGCTACATTCTCTACGCCGCGATGACCCATAAGTATGTGTTTGACTACCACGACGGTGACATCTACTGGTGCACCGCCGATGTTGGCTGGGTAACCGGCCACAGCTACATTGTCTACGGTCCGCTGGCCAACGGCGCCACCACGCTGATGTTCGAAGGCATACCCACCTACCCCGACAGCTCACGCTTCTGGCAGGTCATCGACAAGCATCAGGTAAATATTTTTTACACCGCCCCCACAGCCCTGCGTGCGCTCATGCGTGACGGTGACGAACCGGTTACCCGCACCAGTCGCAAATCATTGCGTCTGCTGGGCACAGTCGGCGAGCCGATCAATCCAGAGGCCTGGGAGTGGTACCACCGCGTGGTCGGCGAAGAGCGCTGCCCCATCGTCGATACCTGGTGGCAGACTGAAACCGGCGGAATCATGATCAGCCCTCTGCCCGGCGCAATCCCGATGAAGCCGGGCTCTGCAACGCTACCTTTTTTCGGCGTTGAGCCGAGTCTGGTCGATGCTGATGGCAACGAGTTGAGCGGTGCAACCGAGGGCAATCTCTGTATCAATCATTCCTGGCCGGGAATGATGCGCAGCCTCTACGGCGATCACCAGCGCTTTATCGACACCTACCTGAAAACCTATCCCGGCAAATATTTCACCGGTGACGGCTGTCGCCGCGATGAAGATGGCTATTACTGGATTACCGGTCGCGTCGATGACGTGATTAATGTCTCCGGCCACCGCATGGGTACTGCCGAAGTCGAAAGCGCACTGGTGCTGCACCACAGCATCGCCGAAGCGGCAGTGGTGGGATTTCCCCACGACATCAAGGGTCAGGGCATATACGCCTACGTAACACCCATGGCTGATGTGGAACCCGACGAAGCCCTGCGTCAGGAGCTAATCAAACTGGTTCGTAGCGAAATTGGCGCCATCGCCAGCCCAGACGTTATCCAGTGGGCGCCAGCGCTACCGAAAACCCGCTCAGGCAAAATCATGCGACGGATACTGCGCAAAATTGCCGCTGACGAAATTGACACTATCGGTGACACCAGCACCCTGGCTGATCCGAGTGTGGTCGACCATCTGGTGGAAAACCGCGGCGGCTAATCTAAACGACGGCAACACCCGGCAGCGATAGAACTTGTTGCCGGGTGGCGACATTCTAGCCACTGCCCGCAATCACTATCGCTGCAAAGCCCGAATAATCTTACCCACCACTTCGACCTGCAAATCACTGCGCGGATAACACTTGCACGCCAGTGCGTAACCATCTGCCTCTTCCTGCTCGGTAACATGAGCTCGACTCATTTTGCCAGTGACGTGACTGCCTTCGGTTATCCGAATCCGGCAAATGCCGCAACCGCCGCCGAAACACCCCTTTGGGATTCCCTTTCTGCCGGTTTTAGCCATTGCTGCAAGTATCGGCTCATCCCCATCGCAATCAAAGTGAACCTCAGTATCGAGAACATTAATCAGGTGTCGTGACAATTTAAAATTCCAGCAATAATCCAAAACGTAGCAGAGCAAGACGCCATCGCCGATTCAAGTGAAACCGCTAAATTGATGTAGAATGCGCGGCTTTTCTACGTAATTTCCGCCCTTTACCGCTTAACCCGACGCACAGGAAACAGAGTTCCATGGCTTACGAAAAAATCATTGTACCTACCGACGGCGAAAAAATAACCGCCAACGCCGACAACAGCATTAACGTACCTAACAACCCGATCATTCCGTTTATCGAAGGTGACGGCATCGGCATCGATGTCACCCCACCAATGATCAAAGTGGTCGATCAGGCCGTCAACAAAGCCTACAACGGCGAACGCAAAATCGCCTGGATGGAAGTCTATGCCGGGGAAAAGGCCGTGGCCACCTACGGCGGCGAAACCTGGATGCCCGAAGAAACCCTCGATGCTATGCGCGAATTTTTAGTCGGCATTAAAGGCCCACTGACCACTCCCGTTGGCGGCGGCTTTCGCTCCCTCAACGTTGCCCTGCGTCAGGAGCTGGACCTCTACACCTGCCTACGACCGGTGCGCTATTACCCTGGCACCCCGAGTCCGCTGAAAAACCCGGAAAACACCGACATGGTGATCTACCGGGAAAACTCAGAAGATATCTACGCCGGTATCGAATTTGAAGCAGGCACCCCGGAAGTCAAAAAGGTCATCGACTTCCTGCAAAACGACATGGGCGTCACCAAAATTCGTTTCCCGGAAACCTCCGGCATTGGCATTAAACCGGTCTCCGCCGAAGGCACTAAACGGCTGGTACGGGCAGCCATCCGTTACGCCATCGATAACGATCGTGATTCAGTGACCCTGGTACACAAGGGCAATATTATGAAATTCACCGAAGGCGCGTTTAAAGACTGGGGCTACGAGCTGGCCAAAGAAGAGTTCGGTGCAGTAGAAATTGACGGTGGCCCATGGTGCAGTTTTAAAAACCCAAAAACTGGCAAAGAAATTATCGTCAAAGACGTGATCGCCGACGCCATGCTCCAGCAGATCCTGCTGCGGCCCAAAGAGTACGACGTTATCGCCACCTTGAATCTAAACGGCGACTATATCTCTGACGCCCTGGCCGCCCAGGTCGGTGGTATTGGCATAGCACCCGGCGCCAATCTTTCCGACACCATTGGTCTGTTTGAAGCGACCCACGGCACCGCACCTAAATATGCGGGCAAAAATATGTCCAACCCTGGCTCGCTGATTCTCTCCGCCGAGATGATGCTGCGCCACATGGGCTGGAGCGAAGCAGCCGACCTGATTGTTAAAGGCCTTGGTGGTGCCATTAACGCAAAAACCGTCACCTACGATTTTGACCGGCTAATGGATGGCGCAACCAAGCTGGGCAGTGCCGAGTTCGGCGACGCGATTATCGACAATATGTAATTGCAACGACCCATCGTTTGACCAGAAACGCCCTGCTTTGTCGGGGCGTTTCTGATTCTTGCAAGCCTAAAAACTCGGCCGACTACAACGGGTTATAAACGGCTCACAAAATCCTCAAACTTCTGTCCCGGCTCGGTTAGTGGCGCAAGGTGATGCTCAAATTCGATACTCCCGGGGTAGTGCAACGACTCCGCTAACTGCCGGCGCAGCTGAGCACTTTGATCCAACGATAGTGGCCGCTCCAGCTGGTAATGGACCAAAATCTGCTGCCGCGAGAGCTGTTCGAGCTGCAGCTGCTGGATCGGAGCCACCCCCAGCCACAACTCCGCCGGAAAACTGGGCCAGTGCTGGCTGCCATCGGGAAGCGTAATCATGTTGCGCCCTCGACCCATAATTTCGGTAATCACCGGTAATCCCCGGTCACACCCGCAGACCTCACCAACCCGAGCAAAATCGCCTATCCTGTAGCGAATCAATGGCATGGCAAAGTTGTGCAGACTGGTAATCACTACCTCTCCCCACTGCCCTGGCTCGCAGGGGTTACCCTCAGCGTCGATAATTTCAACGATTAGCTGTTCAGCCATCACGTGATAGTGAGCAGGTTCACTCGGGCACTGCAGGGCGATGTAACCGACCTCCTCAGCACTGTAAATATCAGTCAGGGTCGCATTCCAGGCCTGGTCGCATAGCGCCCGCAAATCCGCCGGTAATTTCTCGCCAAAACTGATTATTCCCTGCAGGCTCTCAACCTCAGTACCCATTGCCAGAATCTGCCGGGCCAGGGCCTGCAGATTACTAGCGTGGCTAAGTAGATACCCTGGCTGCTGTGCCACCAACCAGTCAACTTGATCAGTAACCGGGGTGGCAATATCCAGCGTCACCGCCGGGCCAGTATTAAACGCACAGGCGATTGCCCGACCCCAATCAGGAAGGGTCTGTTGATCAACTTTGGTACGAATCGCCGCAAATTTGGCCGACAGATCGCGATCATGCCAGAGGTGGTCACGCAGGTTACAGCCACCCCAAAAAAAATTGTTGATCTCGGTCTCAAAGCCGGTCAGCGGCGTGCCGGTACTGCCAGAAGTAGCCAGATCAAGCCGCTGACCGTGGGCCGGCGGAATCTCGCTGGCGGTCAGTGCAGGCAAGTTTTGCTGTAACTCACTGCGACAGAGCAGTGGCAGCTGACTAAACAGCTGTTCGTCTATTATCTCCGGACTATCCGCCAACTCCACAAACGCGGCCTGCTGACCGTACCAGTCAGTCTGCACCACCACGTGGGCCAGCAACGCCTGAAACTGCCGCAGCTGGTGGGCTCGGATTTCTTCTAACGACCACCATTGAGACTGCTGCAGTTGAAATTGCAGCGCCAGCATTGACGCGCCCACCGGCTCCGGCAATGCTGGCCAGTCGATGCCCGGGACCGCCGAACTCGGTTCAGCAACCCGCGGCGAAACAAAGTCAGTCACGCTGGAAAGCAGCGATACCGTTGATGTGTTTGGAGAGAGCCGGATTGTGAATGCTAAACGCCACCCCCACCTCGGCACCCTCTGCACCAGCAACAAAGCCTTCTATATAGGTGGTACAGCCGGGTATGCAGAGCACGCCGCTGGTCGGGATCGGTTGATCGGCAGAAAACCCGAACGCTTTCACCGGCAGTTTCGGCGACGAGAAGTTGTAAATACCGCTGGCCACCCTCAGCGAAAGCGAGACACTGGCAAAATCACCCCCATCAGTCAGCTCTACCTGGCCCTGATTAAGCAGAGTGATCGATGTTCCCCCGCCTTCGCCTGCGGTAGGACCTGTGTGGCCACCCAGCAGAGAATAGGTAGCGGCATCAGTGAGCGGCATATTGGGCACCACTCCGGCAATATAGCGAAAACTGTTGCGCACCCCTTCAGCACCACTAATATCCTGGCCACTGTGCAGGCCGGTGCCACCAATAATTCCACGGGTCCAGCGACCCCAGTGCAAACTGGTGTGCTGGCCGCTGTCATACGTCGAGGCATTCCAGCTCAGCGGACCCTGGCTATCGGTAAAACCGGCAAGCACACCATCAGCGTCAAACTGGACTTGCTGACTAACCAGCCGATGCAGTTTTTTAGCATCTCCCTGCTGCTGGTAATCGTGGACAAAAGCAACCTGGTAGCTCTGCGGCTCTGCCGCGGCGGCCGAAGTGGCGACAAGCAGCAACGGCACTGTCAGCCCGACTTGATAATCAGTCATTTACCCCATTCCCCATTAGCGCAGCAGTAAGACGTAACAGCATAAGCAACGCGATCACACCACAGCTGATTAGCGTAATCGGCGGCAACCCGCCAAACCAGTCAGCGGGCAAAAACCAGCCACTCCACCCCAACCAGGCAACATGGCTAAAGATAATTAGCAGCGCGACCAATCCCAGGCGCTGAACTCGTCGCCAACCAACCGCAGGCATAGAGGCGGCGACGGCCGGCAACGACACCACGGCAGGGAATAGCAGCACCATCCAGGCGACCGCGCCAGCAAGCATCGACAGCTCGGTGGTCACTTTCAGCGTGCCGTCAAGATTAAAAAAGCCGGTGTAGTAAAACATGTTAAAAATAGGCATAGAGACCAGAATATGCAACGTCGCTAGCCACAACCCGGTCAGGCCAAACACCTGCCGATAAGCTACCCATTTTTGACAACGGTCTGTCAATTTCGCCAGAGGGCCGACCGCAAAACTGCTGCACAGTAACAGCACACTGCTCCAGCTAATCGCCTTATTACTGATATAGAGCGGTATTTTGGACTCCGCAATTGGGCCAAAATATACATAACGGGTATAAGCGTAGAGGCCGGTCATCAACAAACAACTCAACGTAATCACGACACAAACCGGAATCGAACTGCCACCTGTTTTTTCCGACCGTTCCTGCATTAAATAAGGTTCTCAGTGTATTCACGCTGATAAGATCAGTCGCTTAGACTATCAGTTTAACAACCGGCCTTCACAGTGTAGGATCAGCCGCAAATAACCTTCAGCAATAAACACAGAAAAGCCTGAAAATTCTAACCAATTTTGGAGAGGAACAATGAGTAATGCGATAGCCAAAGCAGTGGATGCAGACGGCCACATCATGGAATCACTTGCGGAGATGGCCGAATACGCCCACCCTGCGGTAAAAGAGCTGTGTGTCAATCCACAAAATTTTTTCCGTACCCCCTTCCCAACACTTGACGGCGTCCACTGGCCAAACCCGAAAACCTTTCGCGAAGAGTTCGGCATCATGGGCGACCACGAGGGAGCCTCCGCTAACCGCAAGGGCGGTGCCGAAGACTGGCTGGAGTTTCTCGACAAAGCCGACGTCGAATACTCGATCATGTACACCAGCGAAGGCCTTACCGTCGGGGCGCTGCGTGCAATCGAGTACTCCATTGCCGTTTGTCAGGCCTACAACGATTACGTGGCTGATCGCTACCGAAATGTCAGCGACAAACTCCTGCCGATGGCGCTGATTCCTATGCAGAGCCCAAAAGATGCGGTGATCGAACTACGCCGCGCCGTCAATGACCTGAAACTACCCGGTGCAATGCTGCCCTCCAGCGGCCTGCCGCTGCCACTGGGCCACGAATATTACTTCCCGGTGTACGAAGAAGCCGCGCGTCTGGGTTGCGTACTCGGTGTGCATGGCGGCCCCAACGGCGGCATGGGACTCGATGCCCTCGATTCCTTAGCTGCTTCACACGTTATTCACCATCCCATGGGGCTGATGATCGCCTGCGCCAGCATGATTCACTCGGGTATTTTCGAACAACAGCCTGACCTGAAAGTTGCCTACACGGAAGGCGGTTCCGCCTGGTGCACCATTTTTCTCGACCGCATGGCCCGTAACGCCGAGCTGGAAGCCGACATGCTTGGATTTGATAAATCGTTCGAAGATTATTTAACCGGCGGTCAAATCCTGATCGGCTGCGAAGGCGAAGAACCGACTCTGGAACACCTGATAAAACGAGTCGGTATCGAACCCTTTGCCTTCTCCACCGACTACCCCCACGAGGTGGATTTCGCCGCCGTGCGTAAGCAGATTAAAGAAACCAAAGAGCTAACCTTCATGAACGATCAGCAAAAATCAGCCTTCCTCGGTGACAACGCCAGGAGGTTTTTTAACCTCGGCTAACAAGTCTGTTTACCCCCTCGGGGGCAGCTTCTAAACCCACCAACGCCCCCTTGCCTGGGGCGTTGGTGGGTTTAGGCAAAAATTTACACTCCTCAGTTTGAACCACCCTGGATTTTCCAGGCAGCCCAATTAAGTACTAGTACTTCACGTTGTCGACGATCAGCATGAACCAAGGGGTCTGACCCTGGTGACTAATTCTGTTTAGGCTCCTCTACTACAAAGGATGTTGCAATAGATTGATACGTGAGATTGCCTGGTCAAGCGCGTCCGGCTGGTCAGCATCAAGTGGCAGGACATCCATCAACTCGTCTTCAGCAAGCGGTTGAAAGCTCTCCAGTTGTTGAGTCAGTACCACAACGTCAGCCTCGGAGGCGTCCGTTCCCGCTGCAGAGCGCTCTCTTACTCGACTAAATAACACTGCTTCGGGTACGGACAGATCAAGTATTTGCAATGGACAACCG
>QNFC01000044.1 GCA_003645395.1 Gammaproteobacteria bacterium | reverse complement strand
GAGCTGGAAGCGCTGAGTATCGGCCAGTCGCTTGTGCAGGAACAGCAGAACCTGAGCGTTGGTGACAAGGAGAGACTCTTTGGTTATCTCGAAGGCAGCGGAGTAACGATTTTGCCGGAGCCACAGGCGCTGCTGACAGAAGCCTCTAAAATGCCAGGACTGGACGGTCGGAAAATGTCCAAGTCTTACGGCAATACGATTAATCTGCGTGACGACCCTCAGCAGGTAGAGGATAAAATTCGCACCATGCCGACTGACCCGGCTCGGGTACGGCGTACCGATCCGGGTGATCCGAAGAAATGTCCGGTTTGGGAATTCCACAAAATTTACACTGGCTCGGACGTGCATGCTTGGGTCCAGCAAGGGTGTGTTAGCGCCGGCATAGGATGTGTTGAATGCAAGCAGCCGGTGATTGATGCAGTGAAAAAAGAGCTCGCCGGATTTGCCCTGCGGGCAGCTCCCTATGAGAATGACCCCGAGTTGGTAAAGCAGATCGTTGCTGATGGCTGTGACGCCGCGCGTGATGAGGCCCGTGAGACGCTGACGGAAGTGCGCCAGGCGATCGGGCTCTCTTATCGTTAAAACGGTGATGGGTAAGCGTAATAGAAAGAAAGGGAAATGGTGCTGAAACAGATGTGGTTGACCGTTAAGGTGGTAGAACGCGGTTAGCAAGCAGCATGTTTTTAGCGTGGCCATTCGACAGTTTTGGACTATTTTAATGTTGCCCCCTCACTCAATACTGCCGCCATTAGAGGGCGGTGGTGATCGTGCGGGTTTAACCTCTGAGCTATGTATTTCTGGGGCCGTAGCGGTGCAGAACCAGCTTAATGATCAAGCAAGTTTTACAGGAATTTTAAAATGACCGCGAAACGACCGGGTAAAGCGAGCCCTGGGCAAAATCGCCGGAACGCCGGTAACAAACCCCATGTTCAAAAAAGTCGTCGCCCCAGACAGGAAGATCGACGCGGCCGAGTCAGTGCGGCCCCGGCTCCCGGTTTCGAAGAACGTGTGCAGAAAGTGATTGCCAATACGGGTCTGGGAAGTCGCCGTGAGGTTGAGCAGTGGATTCGTGACGGCCAGGTGAGCATTAACGGTAAACCGGCTGAACTCGGTCAGCGGATTAATAATACCGACAGAGTTTTGGTCAGGGGACGGCCGATTCCCACTTGGACACCGGCAAAACAGCGTGTGCTTATTTACCATAAACCGGTCGGAGAACTGAGCAGCCGCTCCGACCCCCAGGGCCGGCCCGTGGTGTTTGATAAATTACCGAGCCTCAGCGGTCAGCGTTGGATATCTGTTGGTCGACTCGACATGAACACTTCAGGGCTGCTGCTGTTTACCACCGATGGAGCGTTGGCGAATGGCCTGATGCATCCCTCGAGTGGCATTAGCAGGGAGTATCTGGTGCGAGTGCTTGGTGAGGTAACGCGCGATCATCTGCGACGGGTTGCGGAGGGTGTTGAGCTTGAGGATGGCAAAGCTAAGTTTGAGGAAATAGGTATTATCGGTGGCAAAGGTGCGAATAGCTGGTATCAAGTGCTGGTTCGCGAAGGCCGAAATCGCCTGGTCCGGCGTCTATGGGAGAGCCAGGGGTTAACCGTCAGTCGCTTGAAAAGATCGGCCTACGGACCTTTGCAGTTGCCTCGCAGTCTCGCACCGGGACGCTGGGTGGAAGCGGATAACGGTCAGTTAAAACAGCTGTATGCCGCATTAACGGTGAAACCGGACTCGGATGCGGAGGCGACTTAATAGTCGCTAACAGGGTTTGCGGGTTTAGTGTCTGAATCCACTCATTGCTTGCTTGTTGGGGTGCCGACGCGTAACATTCGCGCGCTTAATTTTTAAGTTTTAGATGGATTTTTACGCAGTTTCGAGCTTTGTCTCGGTGACTGCATCCACGTAGTCCCGAGACTAACCCCGGTGACTGCATTTCGAGAACAACTGATTCAGGAGCTTCAATGTCCCGTTATACCGGACCCCGGCTGCGCGTTGTGCGGCGTTTTCAACAACAAATTCCAGGTCTTGCACGTAAGTCCGATGGTGTGCGTACCAACCCCCCTGGCCAGCATGGCGAGCGGCGCACCCGGATGACCGATTACCGCCTGCGTCTCGAAGAGAAGCAGAAGCTGCGGTATAACTACGGCGTTACCGAGCGCCAGCTGCGAAAGTATTTTCGCGAAGCTAAACGTATAAAAGGTGATACCGGTAAGAACCTGCTGCAGTTACTCGAGTCGCGTCTGGATAGCGTTGTATTTCGTCTTGGGTTTGCACCGACGATACCTGCGGCTCGGCAGCTTGTTAGTCACGGGCATATTGCTATTAACGGTAGCCGGGTCAATATTCCGAGCTTCGTTATGCATGTGGGTGACGTGATTACGCCAACGGATAAGAGTAAAACTCATCCGGTGATTATTGAGACCGTTCAGAATCCATCCTTAAGTCTTGCGGATTACCTGGATCTGGACGAGAAAAAGCCGGAAGGCGTGTTTAAACGCGAGCCGGAACGAGAAGATATTGCGCTAGAAGTGCTGGAAAATTTTGTTGTGGAATATTATTCCCGCGTAGCCTGATTTTTCGGTTCAGGAATTATGGAAAAGGCTCTGCTACCTGGTAGCAGGGCCTTTTTTTTGTCTGTTTAATTTAAGCAGTTGATTGTACAGTTTAGGTTTTAGTAGTCAGAATTCACGCTGCTCGCCAGATAGTTGTGCTTTTGCTGGGGTTATCCCAACTCTGTTTTAAAGCTCATTTATCTGTGAACCGATACGGGATGTATGCAGGGTTTGGCGGTTTCTACCATAGGGTGGTGTAGGCTTAAAAGTGGGGAAGGGTTGCCGTTGTTGAACGTTGATGGTTTGTATTGCTGGCAAGTGCTGGAGCGCATATGAAAGTTCTACTCGTTGACGACACACGTGCTAATCAGTTGATTATCGGTAAATACCTGCGTGACATGGGGCATCAGGTGGTTCTCGCCAGTGACGGTATCGAAGCAATAGCGGCATTTCAGTCCGAATCCCCCGATCTGGTTCTGCTTGATGTGATGATGCCAAATATGGACGGCTACGAGGCGGCAGTTAAAATTCGTGCGCTGGCTGGAGAGTCAGAGTGGACACCGATTTTGTTTTTGTCGGCGCGAGTGACTGATGAGGATATCGCCAACGGGATAGCGGCAGGTGGTGATGACTATCTGTTTAAGCCCATTAGTAAAATCGTTCTTGCCGCCAAAATGCAGGCCATGAGCCGGATTGTGGAAATGCGTACGACCATCCACGAATATGCCCAGGCGCAAATGCAGATAAACAAGCGTGAGGCTGAGGAACGGGAGCTGGCGCGTCATGTATTTGACCGGATGACCGGTCTGCAGAACCTGGATCATGAATGGATTCATTACATCAGTCGGCCGAGTTCGCATTTTAGTGGCGATATCATCGCCGCAGAAACTACGCCTGAAGGCGATTTGCATGTGATCCTTGGTGATGCGACTGGCCATGGCCTTGCGGCGGGGTTAACAGTTATGCCGGTGGCCGATCTTTTTCATGCGCTGACCGCTCGTGGCGAAAGTATTGTCGCCATTGCCGATAAATTGAATGACCGGTTGCACAGCCTGTTGCCCACGGGGCGTTTTGTAGCAGCGATTCTGGTTGCGGTAAAGCCCTGGCAAGGCACTATTGAAGTCTGGAACGGAGGTTGTCCCCCGGTATGTTTGATTGATGCGGATGGTGATGTGAAAGCAACGTTTGACTCTCAGCATTTACCGCTGGGAGTGTTGCCAGGTATCGCAGGTAATAGATCTATTTCGATGAGCTACGATCGAGATAGACCGGAAAAACTCTACCTGTTTTCTGATGGAGTGCCCGATGCCGAAAGCCTCGTTAGTGGTCAGCAATTTACCCTCGACAGGGTCGCAAAGGTCCTGTCCGTTAATGCTGAACAACGTCTGGATAAGCTAATGGCGGAACTGGAAAGTCATATTGGTGACAGTAGCGCTCAGGATGATATTTCTATTGTCGAAATTGCTCCACCTTCAGCGGAGCGAGTCGCAAGTCAGGTGCGATTTTCCGCTCAGGGTATATAGTCCTAATTTGTCTTTTCAATTGCCGCAAACGGCGCAGAATTCAGTTAGAATAATCGTCCGCCGTTCCATGGTTTACATCGGCGCCCGCTAAGGCCATTTTATGGTTATCAAACGGGCTTTTGCTGATGAGTGTTATGGGACTAGGCCCCCTTATGGAGAGGTGTCTGAGCGGTCGAAAGAGCACGCTTGGAAAGCGTGTGTGCGTTAATCCGTACCGAGGGTTCGAATCCCTCCCTCTCCGCCAAACAGAGTAAGTAAGAGCCTGGCTCTGCTACGCTTTTATTTAAAATAATCTACCCAAACGTCGATACTTTTCGTTTATGGCAGAGCCAGCAAGTCCCCCCGCGATGATAGATTGTGAACCCCGTCAGGCCTGGAAGGGAGCAGCGGCAGCGATTGATTCAGGCGCCGGGGTGTGGCTTGCTGGTGATGCCGCCCTATTTTTCTACAGTTCTTTTAACTAACTTGTTTGTTTCCACATCGGTGGTCGAGCTTGTCCAGGCATTGGCCAGGGGGAATCATTGAGTTATCAGGTTCTCGCGCGGAAATGGCGCCCGCTGAGTTTTGCTGATCTGGTTGGTCAGGATCACGTACGGCGAGCGCTGACTAATTCCCTGACAACCGGACGATTGCATCACGCATATTTGTTTACCGGTACCCGGGGAGTGGGCAAAACGACCATCGCCCGGTTAATGGCGAAAGCGCTGAACTGCGAGCAGGGCATCACGGCAGAGCCCTGTGGTCAGTGCAGCGCCTGTACAGAAATTGATGCCGGGCGGTTTCTTGACCTGCTTGAGATCGATGCAGCGTCGCGAACCAAGGTGGACGATACCCGGGAACTGCTTGAAAACGTGCAGTACGCGCCCACTCGTGGGCGGTTCAAGGTTTATTTGATCGATGAAGTGCATATGTTTTCCAAGAGCAGCTTCAATGCGCTGCTGAAAACCCTTGAAGAGCCGCCTGCCCACGTAAAGTTTTTGTTGGCTACGACCGATCCGCAGAAGATTCCGGTGACTATTTTGTCGCGCTGTTTGCAGTTTAATCTGCGGCAAATGCCGGCAGATGTGATCGAACAGCAGCTTGTTAAAATCACCGACGAAGAACATTTGCAAGCTGCGCCGGAGGCGCTGCGGTTATTAGCGCGTAGTGCTGCGGGTAGTATGCGCGACGGGCTGAGCTTGCTGGATCAGGCTATCGCATTTTGCGGAGCAAACGTTTCTCTGGAAGAGACCGCAAGCATGCTTGGGGCGGTTGATCAGGCCCAGGTGGTTGAGATGCTGCAGGCCTTGCATCGAGGCGATGCTAACGGATTGTTAAGTCAGGTGGATCTATTGACCGCACGCGTCGCAGATTATGCGGTGATCCTCGAAGAATTACTTAGCTTGCTGCACGCGCTGTCTGTGCGTCAGCAGGTTGAAGATGCGCCGGTGCAGGTGGATGTGCCCGAAGCACAGCTGGCTAGTCTTGCTGCGGCCATCCCCGCAGAGGAGCTTCAACTTTATTATCAACTTGGGCTCCACGGTCGGCGCGATTTGCCGCTGGCACCAACACCACGTATTGGGCTGGAAATGGCCCTCCTACGCATGCTCGCGTTTCAACCAGAGCGTACCGGTGCAACTGCTGAGTTTGCTCCGCCCCCCGCTCTGGCTGTGCCCACCCCAGAGGTGGTGGTTCCGCTTTCCGGTGAGGTGTCAGTTGATGCGGATGAACCACGGCATGTCGACCCGCCCGCAGAATACGAAGCTGAACCCGTTTTCGAATCAGAGTCTCCGGCTGATTTTGTGAAAATTGGGAGTGATGAAGCATCCTTTGACTCCCCAATGGCGCCGGCTTCACGGGCTAGCGAAGAAGTCTCGCCGGTGACCAGTGGCCAGGTTGTTGAGTTTTTTTCTGAAAGTGTACCGGCCGCGGCCCCGATAGCAGGTCGTCATGATGCCCCGCAGAGTGATATGCCCGGGGCTGATGGCCATGCTGTAGCCGAGACGAGTGGTTCATCGACTGAAGCAGTGGTTGTATCTGACTGGAGTCAACAGGCGTACTCACTTTCTCTGACCGGCCTGGCTCAGCAACTTGCCGCCCAGTTAGCGCTGGTCTCGGTGACTGACCGTGAATACCGGTTTACTCTTGATACTAGTCATCGGGCGGTGTTAAACCGGGCTGCTCAGTCACGATTGGAACAGGCGTTGTGTCGTCACCTGGGGCGAGAGATTAAAGTGGTCATCGAGGTAGTGCACCACAGCGATGAGACGCCGGCAAAAGAACGCCAACGTATCGAGCAATTGAGGTTGGACGAGACGACACGCAAGCTGCAGGAGGACCCCACCGTCAAAGCGCTGGAGGGGGCGTTCGGTGCTCAGTTGGATGTAGCAAGTATTGAACCGCTGGATCCTGGAAAGTCCTGAGACAGACATTAATAGTGGAGCGGTAAAGTAATGAAAGAAGGCATGGACCAGTTGTTAAAAAAAGCCCAGCAGATGCAGGCCGATATGCAAAAAGCGCAGGAAGAGCTGGCAAACCAGGAGGTCAACGGAGAGTCTGGTGGTGGTATGGTCAAGGTGACCATGAATTGTCGCCACGATGTGACCCGAGTGGCTATTGATCCGGACATTATGGATGATCGGGATATGCTTGAGGACCTGATTGCCGCAGCGATTAATGATGCGGTACGCAAAGTGGAAAAGCTGAGTCGCGAAAAAATGGGTGGGCTGATGGGTGGCCTGAATATTCCCGGCATGAAAATGCCATTTTGACGCGAGGCTGATTAGGGTGGCACTGGTCGATGGATTGATACGAGAACTACAGCGTTTACCTGGCGTGGGGCCAAAATCTGCACGACGTATGACCTATCATTTGTTGGTGCACGACCGTGATGGCGCGAAACAGTTAGCGCAGCTGATGCGTCAGGCGGCCGAGGAGGTGGGTCATTGTCAGCTCTGTCGCAACCTGACCGAGCAACCTCTTTGTGATATCTGTTCGTCGGGGAAACGTAATCCGGCGCAGCTCTGCGTGGTGGAGTCTGCCGCTGATGTGCAGGCTATTGAGTCGGCGACCGATTATCAGGGGCGCTACTTTGTACTTATGGGTCATTTGTCGCCGTTGGACGGTGTCGGGCCAGAAGAGCTGGGTATGGAGCAACTGGAACAGCGCTTTCGTAGTGGCGAGGTGAAAGAGCTAGTTTTAGCCACCAATGCTACGTTGGAGGGCAATGTCACTGCTCAGTATATCGCTACCCTTGCCGAACCTAACCAGATAAACGTGACCCGCATTGCCCATGGCGTGCCCATGGGTGGCGAGCTGGAATTTGTTGATGGGCACACGCTACGCGCGGCTTTCAGTAGCAGGCGCGAGTTCGACTGAGTTTATTCAGCGGTAGCGGCAATCCGGGCGATGCGCAGCGCCACCGGCGGATGCGAGTCATAAAAAGCGGAATGTAACGGATCCGGAGTCACCGTCGATGCATTGCTTTCACTCAATTTAATCAATGCAGATGACAGCGCCTGACTTCCACTCAGGGTGGCTGCAAAAGCATCGGCTGCATATTCGTGTTTTCTTGAACTATGGCTCAGCAGCGGCTTTAGTAGCAAACCAAATACCGGGATTACCATCATGAACAGCAGCAGCGCAGCATGCAGTGACGGGTTGGGCACACCCAGAGAATGGTAGAACCACGGCTGCTTGAGTAGCCAGCCGAGCAGTGCGAGGGCAGCAAGGGTGAAAAGGCTGCCCATTATTAGCCGATTGCGTACATGGTGAAGGCTGAAATGGCCGAGCTCATGGGCGAGCACCGCTTCCAGTTCGTCGTCATCGAGTATTTCCATCAGCGTGTCAAAAAAGACAATACGCTTATTACGACCAAATCCAGTGAAATAGGCATTGCTGTGGGCCGACCGGCGCGAGCCATCCATTACCCGAATGTCGTCACCCGCAAATTGCGTGCGCGTCAGCAATGCACTGATCCGGTCGCGCAGGGGGCCGTCGTCAAGTTGCTTGAAGCGGTTGAACAGTGGCGCGATGAACACCGGATAAGCCCACGTTAGCAGCAGACTAAAACTCAGCCAGAGTATCCATGCGTAGAGCCACCATAGCGTCCCGGCTGTATTCATTATCCAGAAAAACCCGGCGAGCAATGGCGTTATGAGCAGGCCACTTAATGCCGCGCCTTTGAACAAGTCAATCAGATAGGTTTTTAAATCGGTACGGTTAAAGCCAAATTTCTGTTCGAGCGAAAATGTTTTCCATAGCTCCATTGGCAGGTCGAGCAACCCGCTGATTACCATGACGGTGAGCACAACCGCCACGCCAAGCCAAATCGGATTAACCACTCTATCCATATACACCTGATCGACCCAGGCGATGCCCCCGCCCAGGGTCCAGGTCAAAATCAGTGCCACGCCGATAAACTGTTCGAGACGGCCTACCCGCTCTTTTGCCACCGTGTAGTCGGCGGCTTTTTGGTGCGCTGCCAGACCGAGCTGCTGGAGAAATGCATCGGGAACCTGTTGGCGATGGTCCTGTACAAAGCGCGTGTGACGCAGGGAAAGGTAGGTCGTTGTGAGCAGTGAAATGGTTAAAAAAAGCAGGAATAGAGTGGTAAACATCGTTTTTTGCAGATCCGGAAAATGAGGGAATAGGAGCTGTTAAAATCCGCAGCCCACTAATTCTAAACGGCGTACGCTATGAACGGCAAAACGGGTAACCTGATCTGGATTGATCTTGAAATGACTGGTCTCGATACCGGCTCAGATACGATCATCGAAATAGCCACCGTGGTTACAGATTCGGCTTTGAATATTGTTGCCGAGGGGCCATCGTTGGCTATCTCTCGGCCGAAAGAGCTGCTCGATGGTATGGATGACTGGAATCAGCGTCAACACGGTCGTAGCGGTCTGGTTGATCGGGTGTTGAAATCTGTGATTAGCCTGTCTCAGGCTGAACGGCGCACGCTGGAGTTTTTGAAGCACTACGTTACCGATCAGGAATCACCAATGTGTGGCAACAGTATTTGCCAGGATCGGCGTTTTCTCGCTCGGGAGATGCCTGAATTGGAGGCGTTTTTTCATTATCGACACATCGACGTAAGTACTATCAAAGAACTGGTGAGTCGGTGGGCACCGAGTCTAAAAAAGGGCGTGAAAAAATCGGCAACGCATCTGGCGCTAGCGGATGTTCATGATTCGATTAACGAGCTGCGCTACTACCGTGAGCACTTTATTAACGTGCCGACGGTTGTTTAGAGTCGATAAGCTTGGGGACGGTTGCTATTTACGTTAGAAGTTCCAGCCGCTTCCCGCTGGTTTTTATGTTAGTCGTTAATTTTTGTTAAAACGCGGAGTTTCATTGTGCAAGATTTCCTGGATCCAGCCATAGTCGATACCTACATTGTGCCGTGGGCGATCCGCCTGGTCATGGCGCTGGTCATTTTTGTGTTTGGCCGTATTGTTGTGCGGATGATTTGTGGCCTGGTGCGCAAAATGATGACCAAAGGAGATGTTGATAGCATCCTTTCCGATTTCCTGATTACTATTTTGAGATCGCTGCTGCTGTTGGTGGTGGTGATTGCTGCCCTCAATCAGTTAGGGGTTGATACCACCTCGATGATCGCCCTGGTTGGTGCGGCGGGTCTGGCGGTGGGGTTGGCGCTGCAGGGTACTCTGTCCAATTTTGCCGCAGGGGTGATGCTAATTCTGTTTCGCCCCTTCGAGGATGGCGATTTTGTCGAAGCCGCTGGAGTGTCCGGTAT
>QNFC01000043.1 GCA_003645395.1 Gammaproteobacteria bacterium | reverse complement strand
TTCTGCATGTCGATCGCCATAACCCGGTTGTCCAGAGTCTGGCGATAGAGCTTGCCATCAAAAATTACTGCGCCGCGATTGATGAACCCGCAGCAGACCATGCGGAACATTTTTTTGGAATAGCGTAGTTTGTTGCGCCAGAGTTTGCGGCCGGTGCGGGCGTCAATGGCGAAGGTCGCCTCGTGAGTGGTGACGTAAATTTTGCCGTCATAAACTAGCGGTTGGCCTTCCTGTCCGCGTTCGGTTTCCAGAGCCATTGACCAGGCCGGCACCAGATTGCCAACGTTGTCGCGGTTGATGGTGGTGAGTGGGCTCCAGCGCTGAGCGCCCTGGCCCATGCCGTAGGTGGTTATGTTTTGTGGCAGGACGTGGTCGTTTTTGAGTTCATCCAGCGTTGGCCCTGCGGTCTGGCCAAGTGCGGGCAACAATGCCAGTAGAATGGTGATCCATTTCATTGTTCCTCCTCCAGAGGATTCTATTGTATTTGTTTCTGCTTGCCATTGAGCGCGGACAAAGGCGAAGCCTGATACCAGGCGGTGCGCAGAACGGATTTTCTTAAGCTAATAACGTCGCTGACTGGTCGCAGAGAAATGCCCAACTGTTCCAGGTCGGGCAGGTGTGTCTGCAGAAATGCCAGCGTTTCTGGATAAGGGTGACCAATGGCGATGGCGCTACCGTTACGTTTTGCCAGTTGAATCAACCGCTTAAATTGGGTTGAAATCTGCTCTTCGTCGGCTTCGTTATCGAGAAATATATCCCGCCAGGTGCTAGGGATCTGGTGGTCGGTCGCGGCGTTATAGGCGACTGTAAACGCTGTTGTGCGGCTGTCAACAAAAAATATAGCTGGATAGCGATGGAGCTCTTCCATTAGCCAACTCATAGGTTGATAGTGGCTGGTGAGCAGGCTACCCATATGATTATTTACCCCGCTGACATGGGGTAGTGCAGCGAGATTACTGCTGAGGGTGGCGCGAAATGTGGGGTGGTCCATTTCCAGTATTAGCGCCCCGGGGCCGAGGTCGTTGCCGCCAGTGGACTGCATCGGCTGATGCAGTAGCACCTCTTTGCCACGGCGTGCTGCAAGTTGGGCCAGCTCGACTGCGTGTGGAGTGTGCGGCAAAAACGAGCAGGCGACGGGGCCTGGTAGCAACACCGCCTGCCGGTCAGCATTTTGATTGCCCATGTCATCAATGATGATCGCAATCCAGGGCTGCCGATCAGAGGTAGGGCCTGCGCTGGGTGATGATTCAATCGCAGTAGTCGGCAGCAGTTCCCGCCGCTCGATCATCCCACTATCAGCGGCGGCCACTCCCCTGCAAAGCAAGAGCAATCCGAGTAGTGCTAGTGATTGTTTCATCACCGGGTCAGTCAATGGCTATTGCGCTTTTTTATGGTTGAGAATGGCCACAGCCTTGAGCAAGTTGAGAGCTTCATAGAGTACGAAATCACGAGAGGCGAGATCTTCGGTCTCCTCATCTTCCTCATCGACTTCTTCGTTTTCAAGATGACCCGTTAAATCGCTCTCAGCGATTCGCTCAAATTCTGGATCGACATTGGTGACCTTGATGTTTTTCAGTTCAATGTCGGGAATAATGCCACGGGCCTGGATTGAATGACCATTAGGCGTGTAGTAGCGGGCGGTAGTGAGCTTCAACGCGGCATTATTTTTCATCGGTAAGATCGTTTGTACTGAGCCTTTCCCGAATGTTTTGCTGCCCATAATGATTGCACGGCCATGGTCCTGCAGCGCGCCAGCGACAATTTCCGAGGCCGACGCAGATCCGCCATTAACCAGGACCACAATGGGTGCGCCGCCGAGGATGTCGTCGGGAGAGGCGTTAAATTTCTGTTCCGAGTCAGCGCTGCGACCTTCGGTATAAACCACCAATCCTTTGGTTATAAAGGCGTCTGATACCGATACTGCGGCGGTGAGTACTCCACCGGGGTTGTTGCGCAGATCCAGTACCAGGCCTTCCAGCGGTTTGTCGTTTTCAGACTTTAATTTGTCAACTTCGGTACGCAGTTTGCGGCCGGTATTGACCTGGAACTGAGCGACACGAATATAAGCAAAGCCTGGGTCTAGCATTTTGCCACGCACGGCGGTGACTTGGATAATGGCGCGTTTGATTTCGATTTTCAGGGGTTTCTGTTCCCCCTCTCGGATCAGAGTAAGCAAGATTTCGGTGCCGGCCTTGCCGCGCATGATTTTTACCGCATCTCCCAAAGACATGCCCTTAACCGGGGTATCGTCCAGGCGAATAATCAGGTCGCCCGCCTGGATGCCGGCGCGGGCAGCCGGGGTGTCGTCAATGGGTGAGACGACCTTAACAAAGCCATCCTCCATGCTTACCTCAATTCCCAGTCCGCCGAATTCCCCTGATGTGCCTTCCTGCAACTGTTTAAAGTCTTCGCCATCCAGATAAGACGAATGAGGGTCTAGACCTGACAACATGCCGCGAATTGCGCTCTCCAGTAACTCCTTGTCCTCTACTGGTTCGACATAGTTGTTTTTTATTACGGTGAAGGTTTCGCTAAAAGTCCGTAATTCAACCAACGGCAAGGTGTTAGTGGTTTGTCCAGCTTCTGCCTGAGCGGTGGCGACAAGGTGCTCATTTATTAGTCCGCCAGCGGTAAAAGCCAACAATAAGAGAATCAAAATCGGGATGGGTCGCCGCATTACAGTTCCTGCAATTGTGGGCGAGGAGAAATTCCTGCGCCGGTTAAGTCGGTTAATTATGGTGGGCAAAGAGCGGGATTATATGCCGTTGTTCAATCCCGACACCACTTTGCCGGATTGGTGGGCTTTCCTTTATGGCGAATTTCAAAATAGAGACCGGATTCGGTTTCACCTCTGCCGTTACCAGCAGTGGCAATGACTTCACCCTGTTTAACCCAGTCCCCGCTGTCACGCTGGATTGTTTGATTGTGGCCATAGATGGTCATGTAGTTGTCGCCATGATCAATAATAATGAGCAGACCAAATCCACGCAGCCAATCCGCAAATGCTACTCGGCCAGCGTGGACGGCGTGGACTTTGCTACGGTTTGGGGTGTCGATCAATACCCCCTGCCAACTCAGGCGAGTACCCTGTTTTCTCTGTCCAAATCGATGTTTGATGCGTCCTGCCGCCGGCCAGTCGAGTGCGCCCCGTAAGGATGCGAAAGAGCGACCTGCAGAGTCGGGTACGTCAGTGAATGTTTGCTGGATGTCCGTCACCAGGTCAGCGAGGCGGGCCTCGTTTTTACGCATTTTGTTTAATTGTGACTGGTTATCCTGGTAATCAGCCTCCAGGCTGGCGAGTATGGTCGTTTGCTCACTGCGTCGCGCGGCAAGTGTTGCCTGTTGTACACTGATTTTATCCAGGGTTTCGCCAGCTTCCTGTTTGGTGGTTGCCAGCTGATTTTGGGTGGTTTGCAGCTCGGTGATCGCTGCTTTAAGGTCGGTGATTTCAGCGACGTGGGCATGCTGCAGATAGCCGTAGAAACTGAGCATGCGCTGTATGTCGGCTGGGTTCTGCTGATTTAATAGCAATTTAAGGTATTCCTGCTGACCGTTGAGATAGGCGCGGCGTACCAGATGACTGAGTAATTTTTTGTGTTTACCAAGCCTGTTTAGTTGTTCTGCCAGTCGTGTTTCCAACTGATTGATCTGCGCTTGCTCTACGCGGCTGCTCTGCTGCAAATCGGCGATGGTCGCACCCAGGTCATTAATCGCGCGATCCAATTTTTTTAATTGCTTATTCAGCTCTTTTTGCTGCTGTTTGTTTTTGGTTTGGGTGCGCTGAATTTTCTTGATTTGCCCGCGCACGGTTTCCAGCTTTTCTGTCGAGCTTTCTGGCTCGGCAGCGGCCAGCGGCAGGGCTTGCGGTGTTAAAAGCAGCAGGGTCAGAGCGAGGTAAACGGCCACTCGCGGCTGCGGCAGTTTCCAACCAGGACTGTTTGGCGACGGTCTCATCTCTGCGGAAAAACCTCTGATTATCCGTTTAGGCATAGGAAAATTAAAATATTGCGGCGCTGCATAACCAGGTGGAGGAGCGCGGGTCAACTGGAAAACTGCGAATCAAACGCGCATTATAGCGGCCCTTTTTTGTCCTAAAAAAGCGTGATGTGATTTGCAATGCGGGTGAAATGGACCCTAGCAAATCCGCCGTTGTCGTTTGGAGTTTGGAGAAGCTGTGGAATTTATTGTCGATAACTGGCTACTGTTTGCGGGTGTGGCGGTGGTGGTAGCGCTGCTATTAGCCATCGCCGGTGGTGCAAGCCTGGGTGGTCTTGCCCAGGCGACGCCAGCGCAAGTAGTGCAAATGATCAATCAGGAAAACGCAGTGGTGCTTGACCTGCGCAGTGAGGAGAAGTTTGCTGCGGAGCACCTGGCCGGTTCAAAGAATGTAACGGCTGAAAATTATGAAGCTGCGGTGCGAAAAATTAAAAAACCGGAGCAGCAGCCGGTGGTGTTGGTCAGCGAGCGTGGGGTCGCTACCGCGGCGCTGGCCAAGCAATTAAAACAGAGTGGAATTCAGCGCTTATTTGAGCTTAAAGGTGGTGTGTCGGGCTGGCGTGATGAGCAGCTGCCGCTGGAGAAATCCTGACGGCTACTCGCCAAATAGCGCGGTAGTGACGGGCCTAACCTGATTTGTGCTGGAGATTTATAATGTCAAAGAAAGTGATTATCTACACAGGTTCATTCTGTGGCTATTGTTCAGCGGCGTTGCGATTATTGAAAAGCAAAAACGTCAACTGGGAAGAGATTAAAGTGTCGAGCGCCCCCGATCTGCGGGCAGAGATGGAGCAGCGTAGCGGTCGTCACACCGTGCCACAGATATTTATCGGCGATCAACACGTGGGTGGTTACGATGATCTAGCTGATCTTGAGCAGCGTAGAGAACTTGACGCGATGTTGGCTTGATTTTCGCCGTACCGAAACCCAATTTAACCTAATAATTTAACTTCAGAGCAGGTTTTACAAATGACTGACGAACAAGCGGCTGAACAGGCTGAAACTCAATTTAATATTCGTAAAATCTATTTAAAGGACCTCTCCTTTGAATCGCCGCAGGCGCCGGGGGTTTTTCAGCAAACCACTTCGCCCCAAATTGATATCAATCTGACAACCGATTCACATCAGGTGGAAGAGGGAACCTACGAGGTGAGCATCACAATCACGATCACCGCGAAGGGTGAGGAGAAGCCGCTGTTTCTGGTAGAACTGGAGCAGGCGGGGATTTTTCAGATTGAAGGGGCCGCTGAAGACCAGTTGAAGTTTGCGCTCGGCGTGACCTGTCCCAATATTCTCTTTCCTTATGCGCGTCAGGTGATTTCTGAAACCACCGTGACCGGTGGCTTCCCGCCGTTGGTGATGTCACCGGTAAATTTCGAGCTACTCTATCGGCAAAAAACTCAGGCGGTGGTTGACCAACCACCTACTACTCATTGATTAAGGATGCCTTTAGCAGACGTATAGAACCCCGCTAAATGACAAGCAAAATTGCCGTATTAGGAGCAGGTTCATGGGGAACCGCGCTGGCTCTGGCGTTAGCGCGCAACGGTCACCAGGTCAGGCTCTGGTCGCACCGCGCTGAGCAGGTGATGGAAATGCAGGCGTTGTTGGGTAATCCGGCTTATTTGCCGGGTATTGTTTTCCCGCCAGGGTTAAATGCAGAGGGCGATCTGGCGGAGGTGATCGAATTTGCCGATCAGGTGTTAATTGCAGTTCCGAGCCATGCTTTTGGTCAGATTTGTCAGCAGTTACAGGGGATTATTGCAGGTGATCAGGGGATTGCCTGGGCAACCAAAGGTCTTGCTCCAGATACCCACCAGTTGTTACATGAATTGGTAAGCGAACTTCTCGGTGACCGGGAAATGGCAATGGTTTCCGGCCCCAGTTTTGCCAAAGAAGTGGCTCTACAGATGCCGACTGCTTTAACGGTGGCGGCCAACTCCCCGTCGTTTGCCGCTTTTTGGGCGGAACTACTGCACGGTGAAGGCATGCGCGCATACACCTCGACAGACCTGGTTGGGGTTGAGGTCTGTGGGGCGGTAAAAAATGTGCTGGCGATCGCAGCAGGTATTTCTGACGGCCTTGGTTTTGGTGCAAATGCGCGCGCAGCGCTGGTTACTCGTGGACTAGTGGAGATGCAGCGGTTTGGAGCCGCATTTGGAGCACAGCAGGAGACCTTTTTTGGCCTTGGGTTTGGGTGATCTGATGCTTACCTGTACCGACAACCAGTCTCGTAACCGCCGTGCCGGGCTTGGGCTGGCTAAGGGGTTGTCGCCAAAGGGCGTCGAGGTAGAAATTGGCCAGGTTGTTGAAGGGCTACGTTCGGTGGTCGAAGTACGTGCAATCGCCACCCAACGGCAAATCGATATGCCGATTACTGAACAGGTTTATCAGATTGTTCAACAAGGTGCGGACCCGTTGCTGGCGGTCAAATCACTGCTGGCGCGCCAACCTAAGGCGGAATAGCGGTTAACGCAGCCGCCGTATTTAGAGGCTGGGACTGCCGGCAAAACCGAGCTGACGCCATGCTTCATAGAGCGCAACCGCTGCCGCGTTTGAGAGGTTTAGAGAGCGACTTTGTGGTTGTTGCGGAATGCGTAGCCAGTGTTGCGTGGGGAGTTGATCAAGCAGGTCAATCGGCAGGCCGCGCGTTTCAGGGCCAAACAGAAGATAATCACCGGGTTGATAGGTGGCGTCGGTGTGCAGGCGGCTGCCGCGGGTTGTCAGCGCAAAGAGTCGTGCCGGGTTTTCGTTGGCAAGAAAAGCCTGCCAGTCGGCGTGTTTTTTAACGCTGGCCCATTCATGATAATCGAGACCAGCGCGGCGCAGGCGGCGATCATCAAGTTCAAAACCAAGGGGCTCGATTAAATGCAGTTGGGCGCCAGTATTTGCACACAGGCGGATGATATTGCCGCAGTTGGGCGGGATTTCCGGCTCATACAGGACAACATTTAACGGTGACGGGCTATGCGCCTGGACGGAAGAGATAACAGATGACAGAACAGAACTCCCTGGCGGTGGATTTTTGCGGTATTCAATTAACTAACCCGATAGTGCTGCTGTCCGGGTGCGTCGGCTTTGGTGAAGAGTACACGCGGATAGAGGGCTTTTCCAACCGCGATGTGGGTGCGATCTGCCTGAAAGGGACGACGCTGGAGCCGCGCCTGGGAAATCCTGTCCACCGGGTCTACGAAACTTCAGCGGGCATGCTCAACGCCATTGGCTTACAAAACCCCGGGGTTGACCACGTTGTGCGGGAAATTTTGCCGACGCTAGATTTTTCAGAAACCCGTTTTTTTGCCAATGCCTGTGGTTCCACCATTGACGACTATGTTGAGGTCGTACGTCGCTTCGACGACTCGCCGGTTGACGCTATTGAGCTGAATATCTCCTGTCCGAATGTGAAAGCCGGTGGTGCTGCGTTTGGTAATGACCCAGAGATATCCGCGCGAGTGGTGGAGGCGTGTCGAGCGGTGACCGGCAAGCCGCTGATTACCAAGCTATCGCCTAATCAGACAGATATTGCCGAAAACGCCCGTCGCTGCATCGACGCGGGAACCGATGCGTTTGCCGCGATAAACACGCTGATGGGAATGGCTGTCGATGTCGCCGGCCGAAAGCCAGTGCTGGGGAATGGTCAGGGCGGGTTGTCCGGCCCCGCGATCAAACCGGTAGCGCTATTGAAGGTCCATCAGGTTTATCAGGTCTGCCGCGAGCGCGGGATTCCGATTATCGGCCAGGGTGGGATAAGCAGCGGCGCCGATGCGATTGAATTTATGCTCGCGGGTGCGAACCTGGTGGGTATCGGTACTGCTCTATTTTATGATCCGTTGATCTGCCCGCGGATCAGCGCAGAGATTGAGCAGTATAGTCAGCAAGTGGCCGCTGATACGCCACGGGACTGGGTTGGTCAGCTATCGCGTCCATGAGTTTTTAGTGTTTTAGCGGTGAGGTTGTTTGTGTGCCTTGCTATCGACCCGCGTGACCACCCATATATCGACCCTCGCTGCACCAGCTTTTTTTAATGTAATAGCAAGTTCCTGGGCAGTGCTGCCGGTCGTCATTACATCGTCAATCAGCGCCAAATGGCGGTGAGCAAGTGGCGTGGTGATGCTAAATGCCCCGCGCAGGTTTTTTCGCCGAGCGGCACCGGTTAAACCGGTTTGCGGTGTGGTGAATTTGTGGCGCTGGACTAAATTGGTTAGCAGGGGGCGATGAATTCTCTTCGCGAGCGGCCGGGCAATTTCCAGTGATTGGTTAAAACCCCGCTGTTTGATTCGCTGTTGATGTAACGGTATGGCGATCAAAGCTTCTGGTAACGGTTCGTTCAACAGCTCGATGGGTTGTTCCAGGAATTTAGCAAAGGTTCTGCCGGCAGCCAGGCGATTGTTGTACTTCAGCTGGCCGATCAACCTGTCTACCGGTGGTTTGTAAATGAATGGTGCGATGACTCGGTCAAATGCTGGCGGATGGCGAAGGCACTGGCCGCATATTTCCGGGCGCGGCATCGGTAGCGCGCAACGGGGGCAGTAAATGGTGTTGATGGGTAAATTTGCTGAGCACGGCGGGCAGATGATTTCGCCATTGTTGGTCGGGTCTCCGCACAGGGTGCAGGGCGTGGGCAGCAGGTTATTCCATAGCTGATTTAGCCATGTGTTAACTGTTTTTGGTAATTGGGTTGACACCGGGGTAGCGGCCGCTATGCTGTGCGGCTTTCCTGTTTCTGTGCGGAGTCTCTCATGTCAAATCCCGGTGCGTTAACTGCAGATTTTCCAATTCGCAATGATTGGAGTCTGGCTGAAATAGAGGCGTTGTTCGATCTTCCGTTTAACGATTTGCTGTTTCTGGCTCAGCAGTGTCATCGGCAAAATTTTGATGCTAACGAGGTGCAGGTTAGCACTCTGCTGAATATTAAAACCGGTGCCTGTCCTGAGGATTGCTCATATTGTTCGCAGAGCGTGCGGTATGACTCCGGGCTGGAGCGAGAAAAGCTAATGGAGGTAGACGAGGTGGTTGCCGCCGCCAGCCAGGCGCAAATTGATGGTGCTAGCCGTTTCTGTATGGGGGCCGCGTGGCGGGCCCCTCGAGACCGAGATCTCGATGTGGTCGTGAAAATGGTGGAAGAGGTGGCCGCGCTGGGTATGGAAACCTGTGTGACCGCCGGCATGCTCACTGATAGTCAGGCCAGTCGATTGCAGGAGGCGGGTCTCGATTATTACAACCATAACCTTGATACATCGCCGGAATTTTACGGTGAGGTGATTACCACGCGCACCTACGAAGATCGGTTAGAGACGCTTGAACACGCCCGCAACGCCGGTTTGAAAGTTTGTAGTGGCGGTATCCTCGGCATGGGTGAGGCGCGCAAAGACCGAGTGGGCCTTCTAGCTCAGCTGGCTAATTTGCCCCAGCATCCGCAGAGCGTGCCGATTAACATGCTGGTGCCGGTGCCGGGCACTCCTCTGGGCGCTTCTGAGCCCCTCGATCCGCTGGAATTTGTGCGCACGGTTGCGGTGGCTCGAATCATGATGCCTAAGGCCCATGTACGGCTATCGGCAGGTCGTGAGTCCATGAGCGATGAGTTGCAGGGCCTCTGCTTTCTCGCCGGCGCCAATTCAATTTTTTATGGCGATAAATTGCTGACCACCGCTAATGCCAGTGCCGAGCGTGATCGTGCCCTGTTTAAGCGCCTGGGTATTCGCCCGATGCAGGTAACCGAGGGCAAGGTTGCTGTCGTTGTTAACGGATGATGTCAGCGCTTGCTCAGAGGTTGCAGGTCTATCGTCAGCAGGGTCTTTATCGGCAGCGCAACCGGGTTGACCAACCGGGATTAGTTGCCTTTGATAGCAATGATTACCTGGGTCTGAAGGACCACCCTGCGTTAGTAGAAGCGCTGGCCGCGGGTGCTGAGCGTTACGGTGCAGGCGGCGGTGGGTCGCATCTGATCTGTGGGCATCATGCCGAGCATCAGGCGCTTGAAGAAGAACTAGCTGAATTTGTCGGCCGCGACCGGGTACTGCTATTTTCCAGTGGCTATATGGCCAATCTTGGGGTGATGCAGACGCTACTTGGTCGGCACGACACGGTCGTCGGTGATCG
>QNFC01000042.1 GCA_003645395.1 Gammaproteobacteria bacterium | reverse complement strand
GGCCGAGGGTATAAACCGCCAGGCCGTTGATCTGGCCGACTTGCTCGCCGCTGGTGTCCACCAGCAGAGTTTCACGCAAAATTTGCTCCTGCATCCGTTCGCGAATTCGGTCATTGCGGTAAACACGACTAGCCCAGGCCTGGCTGACGGATTCAGCCGTAATTATCTGTTGGTCATTGGTTTTGGCATTTAAACTGGCCTCGACGAGTAAATCACGGATGGCATCTCGGTCGACCGACATACGTTCGGCATCGGCGGCGATTCGTGAGCTGTATTCGATGAGGCGGCCGACCCCGGTGGGGTCGCAGGGCAAGAGGGTTTCGTTTGCTGCGATATCAGCGATCAGCCGGGCAAAAGTCTGGTTGTTTTCGATGGTGCGCTCGACCTGGTCGTCAAAATCGGCGACGACTTTGAAAAACACGGAAAATTCGGGGTCGTATTGGGTTAGCAGGTAATAGAGGCGTGGGTCGCCCACCAGTACGACTTTGATATTAAGGGGAATGGGTTCGGGTTCAAGACCGGCGGTGGACATCCAGCCAATCGCCCGTTCGAGTGGGTCAATGCGGATTTCACGAGCCGAAAGGCTGCGTTTGAGCCCCTCCCATGAAAAGGGTTTGGTCAGCAGCTTCTCGATTTCGAGCACCAGATAACCACCATTTGCGTAGTGCAATGCCCCCGGTTTGATCAGCGTCAGGTCGGTATGCAAGGTGCCCATCTGCGATTGGTGCTCGACCTGTCCGACCAGGTTGGTGAGTACCGGGTTGTCCTCAAAAACAATGGGTACGCCGATGTCGTTTGTCTGTTCTACTAGTAGGTTAACCTTGTAGCGGCTGAGCTTGTGGTCGCTACTCTGGGGGTCTTCTTCCTCGGTTTCCATCAGCGCTCTGGCACCCTGCCGAGCGATATCCTGTTCAAATTTTTCCAGGTATTCCACTACCTCGATAAACACCTGGTATTTTTCCTGCAGGGCACTGACCAGCGATTCCGTAATGTTTAAGATGACTTCATTGTTGAGTTCACGGATTTTTTCCATTGATTCTTTCTGCCAGGCCGGGAACTTGCTGAGGGCCTGGTGAAGCTCTTTTTGAAGATTCTTGATGGTGGTTTCGATCTGCTGCTTTTCATCGTCGGGCAGAGACTTAAATATCTCTGGCGTGACGGTTTCGTCATTCTTTATTGGAGCAAACGCGAAACCGGATGGGGTCGGCATTAAGGTCACGCCCTGTTCCCGAGCTTTTTCCCGCAGGTTTTCGATAGCGTCGTTCTGGCGCTCGTGGATTTGCTGTTCAACAAATTGTCGGCGGCTTTTGTATTCCTCAGAGTCGAACGTGGCGGGAATCATCGTCCGCAAATCATCGAGAAGCTGGGTGATGTCCTGCTGGAATTCGCGGCCGTGCCCAGCGGGCAAGCTCAGCGCTGAGGGTCGGCTTGGGTGGTCAAAGTTGTAGATGTAGCACCAGTCAGGTGGGCGGAGGCCCTCGCTGGCATGGTTTTCAAGCAGATTGCTTACCAGGTTGACTCGGCTTGCCTGGGGGATTCCCATCGCATAGATGTTGTAACCTTCGGAATCGACCTGCAAGGCGAATTCAAAAGCCTCAACTGCGCGTTGCTGACCGAGCAGGACGTCGCCATCCTGCAATTCAGAGGTGTCGGCAAACAGAAACTGTTGCGGGTCACACCGGGTGTACAGGCTATTGATTGAAAGTGGTTTGACTGTGCCCATCGATCTAACTCCACTTAAATTTTGGTGGCCAATCACGGTTAGGAATGACTTAACTCAAGCGATGTTTGTGTAAAGAGGGTTGTTATCGCTTGACCTGGAGCAGTTATTTATTAGTTCAACCCAATCTTACCTATAATAGACGGGTTCTGGAGCCTCTGGGTTTGTTTTGAGGCTATTCCTTTATTTTGAGATCGATATCCTTATGGCGTCAGTATCGCGGTCGGTGTTGAAAACAGAGATCGACAATATTACGGAATATATGGCGCAGGTCGGGCGTCAGGCGCGGGCAGCGGCAGGCGAATTAGCTGCTGCGTCCACGCAGGTGAAAAACCAGACGCTGCTTGGTATGGCTGAAGCGATTAGCGCTAGCAGTGACTTGATTCGACAGGCTAATGAACTCGATATGGCAGCAGGCCGAGAGAGTGGGCTTGATGACGCGCTGCTGGATCGGCTTGAGCTGACCGATGCGCGTATTGAGGAGATGGTCGATGGACTGCGCCAGGTGATTGCACTGCCCGATCCTATCGGTGAAATCAGTGGCCTTGCCTATCGTCCATCCGGTATTCAAGTGGGCAAAATGCGGGTGCCGTTGGGAGTGATTGGTATCATTTACGAGTCGCGCCCCAATGTCACCATCGACGCGGCAGCGCTGTGTTTGAAATCAGGAAACGCGGTAATTTTGCGTGGTGGTAGCGAGTCGCTGAACTCGAATCTCGCGCTGGCAGAGTGTATTGCGGCGGGTCTTCAGTCGACTGGATTGCCGGCGAAGGCAGTACAGGTGGTCGCCACTCGAGACCGGGCTGCGGTGACAGAAATGTTGACGATGCGTGAGTCCGTGGATGTAATTATTCCCCGTGGTGGTAAGAGCCTGGTTGAGCGGGTGGCTGCAGAGGCACGAGTGCCAGTGATTAAGCACCTGGAAGGTAACTGCCACACTTTTATTGATGACGGCGCGGACCTCGAAATGGCGATTGCCATTGCGGTGAATGCTAAAACCCACCGCTATGGAGTCTGTAACGCCATGGAGTCTCTGCTGGTGGCGAAAGGTATGGCGGCAGAGGTATTGCCACCGCTGGCTGAGCAGTTGCTGGCCCTGGGTGTGGAATTGCGCGGCTGTAAACAGAGTTGTGAGCTGGTGCCGTCAATGCTGAAAGCTGGTGTCGATGATTGGGGTGAAGAGTACCTGGCGCCGATTCTGTCGGTAAAAATAGTGGATGGGGTTGATCAGGCGATCAGCCACATTGCTGCTTATGGCTCAGGTCATACGGACGTCATCGTCACCGAACATTGGGCCCGAGCGCAGCAGTTTTTGCGCGAGGTAGATTCCAGCTCGGTGATGGTGAACGCTTCCAGCCGTTTCGCTGATGGATTTGAATACGGATTGGGTGCAGAAATTGGTATCAGTACGGACCGCATTCACGTCCGCGGGCCGGTGGGGCTCGAAGGGTTGACGTCACAGAAATACATTGTGCTCGGCGATGGTCAAATTCGAGTCTGAAAAAATAGCGGTAACCAGTAAAATTAGTCGCTGCTCGGCTGGTCAAACAGTGGAGGGCAGTGATTGATTGGCGTTTATGGCGGGACGTTTGATCCTGTACATGAAGGTCATTTGGGCACGGCCAGCGAGGCTGGCGAGCTAACGGGCTGCGACCGGGTGTTGATGATTCCGGCGACGGTTCCGCCGGGAAAGGCGCCGCCACGAGCATCGGCGCCGCAACGGTTAGAGATGTTGCAGCTTGCGGTCGCCGATCAGTCGATATTGCAGGCCGATGGCTGTGAGCTGGAGCGAGATGGCCCCTCTTACACAGTTGAAACGTTGAAGGTGCTGCGTCAGCGAGAGTTGGGTAGCTTGCTGTTAATACTGGGTAGCGATGCTTTTTTGAACCTGGAGAAGTGGTACTGCTGGCGGGAACTTTTCCAACTTGCCCACATTCTGGTCGCGGGCCGTCCAGGGGTAGCCTGTAAACCTGAAGGCGCATTGGCAGAGGAGTTTGCTCGTCGCCGAGTAGTAGATGTTCAGCAGTTACAGACGGGCGAATGTGGCATGGTGCTGCAGACGGTATTGACACAATACCCTATATCTTCCACTCGCATTCGTGCTGATTTGGGTCAGGGGCTTGCTCCAGAAGGCCTGCCGGGACGGGTTGCTGAGTACATTAATAATCTTAATTTATATACGGATTGAACTTTTTTATGGATTCCCAAGCAATACGTGATGTTGTTCTACGTAGCCTCGATGATCACAAAGCGACTGATCTGGTGGCGCTCGATGTGAGGGCGCTGACCGACGTTGCCGATTATATGATTCTGGCGACCGGCGGTAGCAGCCGTCAGGCAAAGGCACTGGCGAAATATGTATTGGAAGATGCCAAGAAAGCTGGCTGTCCGTACATCGGAGTCGAAGGGCTGGATGAGGCCGATTGGGTGCTGGTGGATTTGGTTGACGTGATTGTTCACGTTATGGTGCCGGAAGCACGGGAGCTGTATCGGCTGGAAGAACTCTGGGCTGACCCTGCGGCGATGGCATAGTCGGTAGTCTGGGTCGTCATGCAGATCGAAATCGTTGCCATCGGCAAACGAATGCCGACTTGGGTAGACGAGGCATTCAACGATTATCAAGGCCGTCTGAATCGTGGGCTAAAGGTCAAAATAAAGGCACTGGAGGCGAGTCGGCGTACGGCTACTGTTGGCGCTGAACGGGGCCGTGATGAAGAGAGCTCACGATTGTTGGCGGCAGTACCCCCCGGTGCCAGGGTTATTTGTCTGGATGAGCATGGCAAAAACTGGTCAACGCAGCAGTTGTCGATCCAACTAGCCGGCTGGATGCAGGAGGGTCAGTCGGTGAGCATGTTGATAGGCGGTGCCGACGGCATGAATCGTGACTGCCTGCAGCGAGCAGAAAAAATCTGGTCGTTGTCGGCATTAACCCTGCCCCATCCGCTGGTTCGGGTGGTGGTGATCGAGCAGCTCTATCGGGCCTGGAGCATGCTTAATAATTTGCCTTATCACCGCGCATGACGCTAACCCGAGTAATTAGATATACCCTGGTGACGGTGTTGGTGGTCAGTGCGCTGGTGTTGACAGCACTGCGCCTGCTGTTGCCGCAGCTATCGGATTACCATGGGTTGATTCAGCAACGGATAAGCGAGGCAGCGGGGCAACCGGTCAGGTTCGAAAATATATCGGCACGGATGGTCGGGTTTCGGCCTGAGCTGAAGCTGGACCGTGTATCTGTATTTTCTGCAAATGATGATCACCCCATTTTGCAGTTTGACCATTTGCTACTGCGGATTTCGTTACCGTTATCGTTGTTGAGAGGTGAGTTGTCACCGACGTTGGTACGCCTTGCTGGTACCGAGTTTTCAGTGATGCGCAAAGACGGTCGGATTGTAGTGGTGGGACTGCAAGGTGCTGATTCAGTGAATCGCCAGAGCTCAGATGAGTTGGTTGATTGGCTCTTGCACCGGCGCAATCTCGAAGTTACCGGCACCCGTCTGCATTATCGAGATGTCGATCAGGACATTGATCTGAGTTTTTCTGCTGCTGTTTTGCGGTTAGTTGCCCAGCGTGACGGGTTGCGGGTGTCTGGACGGGTGTCCTTTGTGGGTACGGATGCCGCGGGGTCTCTGGAGGTGGTCAGCTTTTTGCAGGCCAGAGAAATAGCGGAGCTCAGTGATGCGTCCTGGAATATCTATTTAAACGTTGACGAGTTGCACCGGGACGAACCGATTGCCGACGACATTATTATTGGCGGCAATCTCGACCTGGAGGGGTGGGTATTCGGTACCGGCCCGGCAATCGACTGGGTCGACGGTGGGCTCGTCTGGGAGGAGCCGGTGCTGACCAAAGTGGATGAATTGCCGATGATCCGCGGCAAAGCTCTGAGAGCAGCTTTTGATTTGAGCCCTGTTGTCGACGGTTGGCATGCACGCTTGAAAAATGTTGAATTTGAGTCTACTGACGATCGATGGCAGGGTGAGCAATTAATCGCTAGTTATGCCGACTCCATGCTGTGGGTTGATGGCGGAGAGGTCGATCTGGCATTTCTGACAAGGCTATTGACGGGGTTTTTGCCGGATGGTCACCGTTTTCAACCGATAGTCAGGGGGCTTGCCCCAGTAGGGCGTCTCTCTAACTTCAAAGCTGACCTTGGTCGAGCGGATGATGGTAGCTGGTCACTGTCGGCTTTACAGGCGGAGCTCCATGACGTAGGTATTAATTCGTACAAGAAAATACCGGCGGTGAGTGCCTTATCGGGGGTGTTGTTGCTGACCCCGAAACAGGGGCGGATTGATATCGACTCGACTGATTTTGGGTTTTGGTTGCCGGGACTTTTTCGGCAGGTACTGGAGTTTGAGCAGTTACGGGCAGCTGTTGATTGGCAGGTGAATACAGAGGGGCTGGTTGCACGGTTGCACCACCTTGATGGCGGTAATAATGACCTGGAATTGCGTGCAAAGGGTGTGCTTGAACTGCCAGAGGGAGAATCGCCGATTCTCCAATTGGTGGGTGAAGTCGATGAGTTTGATATCGAACAGATTAGCCGTTATCTGCCGGTGGGTGTGATGCCGCCAGCAGTGGTTCGGTGGCTTGATAGCGCACTGTTGGGTGGGCGTCTGGTTCGTGCAGGGGTCGTTTGGGATGGTACGTTAAATGAATTTCCTTACGACCAGGGTGACGGTCGATTTGAGGTGACCGGCGAGGTTGAGGGGGGAGTTCTTGATTACGTGCCCGGTAAATATTTTCCCATAATCACTGACATTGATGCGCACCTGAGCTTTGTTGGTGCGCGTATGGAAATCAGCGGTCAGTCGGGCCTGATATTCGACTCAAAACTCAGCGAAGTTTCCGTGGTTATTGAAGATCTGCGGCGTAAGGGGAACTACCTAACAGTTGTCGGCAATGTCGATGGGTCACTCGCCAACGGGCTTAAATATGTTCACGAAAGCCCGTTGGAAGGGCCGGTCGGTCGTCACTTGCAGGACCTGTCGGTGACCGGGGGTAGCCATTTAGAGCTTGCGTTGGATATTCCTCTTAAGAAGGGGGAGAAGGTAACAGTCGATGGTGATCTGCGGCTAGTGGGTAACGGCCTTCAGTTCTCGAACACCCGCATAGACCTTGAAAATGTCTCTGGTCGGCTGAAATTCGATGAGAAAAGTATTGATGCGAAGGAGCTGTCGGCGATCCTGTTTGGAGGGCCTGCAACGGTTTCGGTTAAATCCTCCCCCTCTACCGGGTTGCGCCTGTCTGGTGGCGGCACTTTACGCGTAGAGCAAGTTGCGGCTTACCTGGGCTGGCAGGCTTTTAACGTAGCCGATGGTAAATCGGTCTGGCAGTCGCTATTAACGATCGATAAAAATGGTGTGGACCTGACGGTGGATGCGGATTTGTCTGGTGTCAAAATTCACTTGCCGCCCCCGGTCGCGAAAGGGACAGGCGAAGAGGCTCAGCTAAAGCTTCACCTTGATTGTGAGTGTGCCCGCCCGCAGACGCCGTTAAACCTGAGTTTATCTATCGATGATGAATGGTTTGTCGATATGGTGCTGGGTCGCGAAACGGATAAAGCAACCATTACCCGGGGGGTTATCGCGACATTGCCGGGACAACCGATGCCGCAACGGGGAGTGTTGGTAACGGGTAGTTTGCCGGAGATTGATTTCGAGCAGTGGCAGCAGTGGATAGGGTCGCTACCTGAGGGGTCTGGGGAGCCGGTGATTGACCAGGTTGATGCCAAAATTAAACGATTTGATATCTTTGGGCAAAAGTTCCCTGACCTGCAAGTGCAGGGCAAGCTAACTGGTGGGCGGTGGGAACTGTCATTGGCATCGACCCAGGTCGAGGGTGATCTGGTTTACCAGGTGAATCCTGCCAGGTTGGAGCTTAACCTTGGCAAGCTTTCACTGGTAACTGATCCCGAGAAGGAACCGGCCGGTGAGCGTAGTGGATTTGGCAATATCCCGGTACTGGATGTCAGTATCCAAAATTTGCTGTTAAACAGTCGTCCTTTAGGGGCGCTAAGTTTAAACGCCGAGTTGCACGCTGATACCTTGGTTTTTGATGCCATAAAGCTGGATGCGGGACATAGTCAGTTATCCGGCAATGGGCGTTGGCGGACGAAGCAAACTGAGGCGGGTGTTTTCACAGAGCATAGCTGGTTTTCAGGTGAGCTTAGCAGCAGTGATTTTGGCGATACGTTAACACTTCTTGGCTATCCTCAGGCCGTTGCGGGCGGATCAGGGAAAGCGCTATGGCAGCTTGATTGGCCGAGTAGTCCACAGCAGTTTTCTGTCGATTTGTTGAGCGGAGAATTGGCAGTGGATGCGGAAGACGGCAGTTTGTTGGCTATTGAACCTGGACTTGGACGTCTGTTTGGATTGCTGAGGTTTAGCACTCTGCAACGGCGAATATCGCTGGATTTTCGCGATGTCGTCGGGGTGGGGTTCATTTTTGATGATTTTGCAGCCAAAGTGACCGCTAAAAACGGGCAGGCAGAACTTCAACGGGTCAAGCTCGAGGGGCCTGCGGCTGAGATTAGGTTGACCGGCCAAATTGAACTTGCTAACCGCGAACTCAACTTGCGTGCGGGTGTTGTGCCCCGGGTATCGGACAGCATGACGTTGGCGGCGTCAATTGCATCGTTAGGGCTGGGGGCGGCGGTTTATGTTGGCCAGAAACTGTTGGGAAACCAAATTGATAGTGTTACCGAGAGGAATTACCGCATCACGGGTTCCATTGATGAACCCGACGTAGCAGTTATCGACGAGAGCAGGATTAAGAAGTTGCTCGGCAATGGGCGTGACAGTACTGTTCCATAATCGTCGGCTCCCCCTGTGCCGCGCTGTATGCTGAGTGGAGGGGGTTTATTGGCTTGGTTTGGTCGATAACTCTGTCTGCACTGCACTGAATCGACGTCGCCAGGGGCCAAGCTTTTTCAATCCATCAGGTAGTTTTCTTATCGCTGCACTGGCCTGCTCATAAGTGTTGAAATTCCCGTACAGCAGGCAATAACGTCGTTGTCCATCGACGAGTTTTGCATAACGGTAGCTCTGCTCGGCTAATCCAAATCGCTTAATGAGTTTGTCTATATTTTGCACTTCACTTGCCAGCATCAATTGCAGAGTGAAGTGTTGTGGATTCGCATTGAGTAACCGTTGCTGGTCTAAATTAGGCAGTTGTTGTGAAGCCGTGGGAGCAATGAGAACAGTCGTTAACTTGACTGAGGGTTGCGCGACCGGTTGGGCTGGTGAAGTGGAATTCTGGGCGGTTTTCCTGGCTGACCTGAGTTTTTCTGCAGTGGGTGGGGTGGGGTGTTGGGTTGGGTTCGTAGTTGGATTGGGCAGAGGTGTTCGTGTTTGTTGAGTCGCTTTGGAGGGTACTACTCTGATGATTGATTCCGAAGATGTATCTGGTGAGCTTGTGGCAGGCGCGGGTTGAATCTCAGGCACTAGATAGAAACTAGCCGATAAAAGGGATAGCGTGATCACCATCGCTACAGTTAGCGCGCCAACCCACAGGAGGATGCGGTTGGACCTGGGCTTGCTCTGCACCAGTTCTACATCGTAGGTGGCTTGCAGCAGATCGCCAGGATACAGGGGGCACTGATCAAGCAGTATCGGACGAATTAGTGCCGGTACCTGAGGGCAGTGCTCGCCGAGAAACTGTTCAGCATCGTTGCGGGTAAATGGTCGAATAGTGAGTCGTTCTATTGGGTAGTGGTTGAAATAACCACCTTGTTTGAGTTGTTCAAAAGTTCCGGGGCGACCGCTTAATAACAGGTTGGATGAATCGTTGGATTCAATTAACTGTATGAGATCGTGCTCGGGAAGCAGATCAACATCATCGACAATATTTATCGATTTGTTCAGATAGGGAGAGTGTGACTGGGAGACCAGCCAGTCGATATGTTGCAGTAAACAGCTGCGCCCACTACCGGCTGGTCCTTCTACAACAATGACGACTTTGCTATGCGCAAATAAATGCTGAATTAGATCGATTAAATCCTGGCGTGAGCGGTCAATATAAATGCTGTTTACGCTCGCCATGTCGGTTCCTGTTAACAATGGCCCGTTAGCGGAATTGCTCAAGTGTCTGCAAAACCTGCTGGTCGGTGATGCCTTTGTTGATAGTGGCATTCCCGATGCCGTTCATCGTGATAAAGGTAAGCGTGCCAGATTCCGTTTTTTTGTCGGCGTAAATCAGCTCCAGTAGACGTTGTGGATCACTGTTTGCAGGTAGCTGGTTGGGCAGTCCGGTACGGTCAATTAGTCTGTTTATGCGCTGAGCGTCGTCCGCAGATAAGCTGCCAATCAGCACAGACAGATCTGCAGCCATTCTCATGCCAAGGCCGACCGCTTCACCGTGGAGCCAGGTTTGATACCCGGT
>QNFC01000041.1 GCA_003645395.1 Gammaproteobacteria bacterium | reverse complement strand
ATGGCTAACCGCTGCAACGATCCTGTTACACACATCCATAATCTACAGTTACCTTGAATCCCCTGCTGGCGCCGACCTACGCTTCGCCAACACGTTATCGCTTACCGCCCTGGTTACGGTCACGGTTTTCTGGTTGAGTTCCTGGCACACGCACCTGGAGGGTTTCGGCATTATTGTGATGCCGGTTGCCGCGCTCTGTGTGTTGCTTCCATCATTACCCTTTGGCTCAGCTCACCCAATTGTCTTAAGCGGACCATTACTGAGCCATATCCTGCTTTCAATCATTGCTTACAGCCTGCTCGCCGTTGCCAGCCTGCAGGCGCTGTTCATGGCCTTTATCGACCACCAACTCCGCAGCAAACATCCTGGCCGCTTTCTCAATGGCATGCCCCCATTACAGCAACTCGAAACGCTGCTGTTCAGATTCGTGCTGATTGGTTTCATCGGGTTAACCGCCAGTCTGATCACCGGCTGGTTCCATATGGAAGACCTCTTTGCACAACATGTCATCCACAAGACGGTGCTTTCACTGCTCGCCTGGTTGCTTTATGCCATCCTGCTAACGGGTCATTACCTACTCGGTTGGCGCGGCCGCATCGCTGTTCGGCTTTGCCTGGCCGCCTTTAGCCTGCTGGTAGTGGGCTATATCGGCAGCAAATTTGTGCTCGAAATCATATTGCAGCATTAGTCCTTACTAAATGCCTGCCCGCACTTTTGCCTCAGTCGCGACCCATCCTGACTTACCCGTTCAATAATGGCCTCAACCGCTGCCAGGCCAGCCCCCGGTGGCTACGTCGATTTTTCTCGACGGCAGAAAACTCCGCCACCGCTCGCGTTTCGCCGACGGGAACAAACAGGGGGTCATAACCAAACCCGGCTACGCCACTTGCCTGATGGGCAATCATACCTCCCCAGCGGCCTTCGCCAATAAGTGGGGCCGGGTCGTCCGCAGACATCAGCAGCACCAAACTACAGTGGAAATGGGCCGCTCTTCGGTCACCATCAAATCCCGCCATTTCGGCCAGTAGTTTTTGATTGTTGTCGCTGTCATCAACCCCATCACCCGCATAGCGAGCGGAGTAAATACCTGGCGCGCCACCCAGCGCATCCACAACCAGGCCCGAATCATCCGCCAGCGCCGGCAGACCCGACACACCGCTGGCGTGCCGGGCCTTTAACAATGCATTCTCGATAAAGGTGCCGCCGGTCTCCGCCACCTCTTCGTCAGTAAAGTCAGCCACACTCGCCAGCTCAATCTGTAATGACGCCAGCAGAATGGAAAAATCTGCCAACTTGCCGGGATTACGGCTCGCTAACACTATTTTTTTCAAGTTCGGCACTTGCGCCACTAACCCGACAACTAGCTCGTTTCAGACAGCGCCTGGCGCTGCAACTCAATTAACTGGCTTACGCCAGACTGGGCCAGGTTAACCATACTCATCATCTCTTCAAGCCGAAACGCATGGCCCTCTGCCGTGCCCTGCACTTCTACGAAAGCCCCGGCATCATTGATGACAAAGTTCATGTCTGTCTCGGCACTTGAGTCCTCAATATAATCGAGGTCGAGCACCGGCACGCCGTCAACAATACCGGCAGAAATTGCCGCCACCGCACCGTGAATCGGCGACACCTTGAGTTTCTTTTTCTTCAGTAGATACTGCACCGCATCTTGCAGCGCCACGTAAGCACCGGTTATGGCGGCGGTCCGGGTTCCACCATCGGCCTGAATGACATCACAGTCGATTAATACCGAACGCTCACCCAACGCAGTCAAATCAACCACCGCGCGCAACGAGCGGCCGATAAGCCGTTGAATTTCCTGAGTACGACCACTCTGCTTACCACGCACGGCCTCGCGATTGCCGCGGGTGTGAGTCGCTCTTGGCAACATGGAATACTCGGCAGTCACCCAGCCCTCACCGCTGCCGCGTTTAAAACCAGGCACTCGCTCCTCAACACTGGCGTTACAAAGCACGCGGGTGTCGCCAAACTCAATCATCACCGAGCCCTCGGCGTGTTTTACGTAGTTGCGAGTAATCTTCACTTCGCGCATCTGTTCAGGAGGTCGGCCACTCGGTCGCATAGTTATTCCTTTATTTGCTGAGTATCTGTTTAAGTCAATCCGACACCAGAAAACGGCGGGCATCGGCTAATTCATCTGGACCACCAGGGGTCAGGGGGCGGATATTATATTGGCGATCGGCTAACAAAAGAGCAGCTGTTTTAATAATTGGAGTAGCTGATTTCACTCACAGTGGCGACAATAGGGCTTTACCCACGCCATTCCCGCAACGCCCACCCCCTTTGGAGTTATTTATGCCCCACAGCATGACCGCCTTTGCCCGTGACGAAACCAGCGGCGATGCCGGTACCTTTATCTGGGAACTTCGCTCCGTCAACCATCGCTACCTCGAACTCAACCTGCGGCTGCCGGAACCGCTGCGCCAGCTCGAACCCACCGTGCGCAAACTACTGCAGCAATCATTAAAGCGGGGCAAGGTCGACTGCACCTTAAAATACCAGCCGCCACTAGACCACACTCACGAACTACAACTTAACCATGATCTGATCGACGGCCTGCTGGTGGCAATGGCGCAGATTGAACCGCGCATGCCCGCAAACCACCGTGGCGCTACCAGCCTCGACGTCCTCGCCTGGCCAGATGCCGTCAACCCGCCGATCCAGCCCGATAGCCAGCAACTCATCAAGACCGCAGCCAGCGCGCTAAAAACAACCCTGCAACAGCTGTGTGAAACCCGTAACCGCGAAGGTGAGCAACTTGGAGAGGTCATCACTACACGCCTCACCACTATCGACGACATCGTTGACCAGATAGCTGCGCGCGTGCCGGAGATACTCGCTAAGCGCGGCGAAAAACTGCGCAGCCGAATTGCCGACATGGCTACCACCGTCGACCCCGAACGCCTCGAACAGGAACTGGTAATCACCGCCCAGAAAGCTGATGTCGAAGAAGAGCTGGATCGCCTGCGCATTCACCTGGGAGAAGTTCGCGACACCCTGCAACGCGACGAACCCATCGGCCGCCGGCTCGATTTTTTAATGCAGGAACTCAACCGCGAAGCCAATACCACCGCGTCAAAGTCCATTGATGGCGCCATGACCGGCCTCACTGTTGACCTCAAAGTGCTCATTGAACAGATGCGCGAGCAGGTGCAGAACATTGAGTAATCTGGCCTAAACCACTCCTGGAAATAAGTAATGCTCTGGATTAAAGCCTTCCACCTGATCGCCGTCATCGCCTGGTTTGCTGGGCTTTTCTATCTACCCCGGCTATTCGTTTACCACGCCACCACCATCGACCCCATCAGCATCGACCGCTTCAAAATCATGGAACGCCGTCTGTTTTTCGGCATCATGACGCCAGCCGCGGTCGTGGCGCTGGTACTTGGTCTGGTCATGCTGTTTGACTACGCTTGGGTAACCTACAAATCCATGGGCTGGTTGCACCTGAAGCTGACCTTGGTGATTTTGCTGTTTGTCTACCACTACTACTGCTGGATTTTCCTGAAGCAATTTCGTAACGACCAAAACCACCACAGCAGCAAGTTCTACCGCGTGTTTAACGAACTGCCCACGCTGATGCTGATCGCCATCGTGGTCGCCACAATAGTCAAACCTTTCTGACCCGTCACCCTCGCCATGCAGCGCATTCCTGAACCAGAACTGATGCTCGATCCGGCGCAGGCCGTCGCCTACGCTCAGGCCGATTTTGCCCTGCCACACCAGCGGATCGCCGACCATCTTGGAGAGACCTTTCCCGGGTTGACGTTAACGGGGACTGTGCTCGACCTGGGTTGCGGCCCGGCGGATCTGCTCATACGCTTTGCCAAAGCCTGGCCACATGCTCGGTTTCACGGTATCGACGGATCACCAGCCATGCTTGTCGAAGGCAACACCGCGATTGCAGCAGCTGGACTCAGCAATCAGGTCTCGCTGTTTGATCTACAGTTACCGGCAAATTCGCTGCCCCTGCCAACATATCAGGCAGTGGTCAGCAACTCCCTGCTCCACCATCTGCACGACCCCTTGCTGCTCTGGCAAACACTAAAACAGGCCGCGGCGCCCGGCGCAGTTATCTACATCACCGACCTGCGTCGCCCCAATTCGACCGTGCAAGCCCAAATCCTGGTCGACACTTATTCCGGCAGTGAACCATCACTCCTGCGAAACGACTTTTACCATTCCTTGCTTGCCGCATTCACCCCGGCCGAAGTTGAGCAACAGCTCGATACCGCAGAACTACATAGCCTGCAGGTAACCGTAACCAGCGACAGACACCTACAAATTAGCGGGTATATGCCGGGAAGTGATTCGCCCAGGGGCTAGAGAAACTCGAACGGCCAACCGATTAAATACGCCTTAACGGGTGATCGAGTAACTACCCGATCACCCGTTAATCAACCTGGTTAAACAACTGAGCCAATTAGCTGGCAAGCCCTTTTGCCATCATCTCTTTCCAGACCCGGTAAGAGCCATGAATCATCGCCTCGTCGTTGATATCGCTGTGGGTCATCGCATCAATACCCACCGCTTTGCCGGCGCTGTCCGTGCCCGGCTTAATACGCTCAACCCCTCGGCCATAACCATGCATCATCGGAATCTGGCTACTCATCACGCCCCGTTGACAGGCCTCGAACAGACTCTGGTCATCGGTGGTGGCCAGCCCTGCCGGGCCAAGGAAATCCTCGTACTGACGGATGCGCCGTTCGCGCGCCTCGGCAGGCTCGCCTTTAGGCGCAAGGCAATAAATTTCTATCAATGATTCAGTGGCGCTAACCGGGTGAACCAGACGAATCGTGCTCGACGACTGATCCATAAACAACACGCTGGGATAAATAATCGCATTACGCACATGGTCAATCATCCAGCGACTTTTCTCCGCGCCAAATTGCTTTTCAATCTGCTCACGCTGAAACCCCAGGGGCCGCTCATCGCCATTGGGCATAAACGTCCAGTTCATGCAGTGGCCGTTCTCAAACTCATAGGCCCCGCCGGGCATGCTGGCCATTGCCGTTGCATCAATCGTCTGTACGGTCGGATTATCCTCTTCCATGCGCTTCTGGATCAGGCCGATATAGCTCATGTGCGTGGGGAAAAAATGGTAACCGTCGATATTCTCCAGCTGGGTTTTCCAGTTCGCCCGAGAGGAGTAGCGAATCTCGCCCTTGAGCACCTCCAGCCCCTCTTCCGACTGATCAGCAAACATATCAAGCGCAATCGCCGCGCCACCCAAAAACTCCGTCAGGGTAGGCACATCCGCGCTCAGGCTGGCGAAGACAAACCCCCGATAACTCTCCAGTTTGGCGACCGACACCAGGTTGTGACCCTGCTGGTCAAAAGAGTCGCTATAGGCTCCGTCGGCGTGACTATCCACCGCGCAAACACCGTCACTGTTAAAAACCCAACCGTGGAAGGGACACATAAAGTTTTTCTTATTACCCTTTTTAGCCGTGGTTAACTGCAAACCACGGTGGGTACAGCTATTCAAAAAACCCTTAAGCTCGCCTTCACCATTGCGGGTAATCAGCACCTTATTCAGCCCAATGCGACCGGCGAAATAATCGTGGGGATCGGGCACCTGGCTCTCATGACAAACGTAGATCCAGGTGGACTCAAAAATATGGCGCATTTCCAGGTCAAACACAGCCGGGTCTTCAAACATTCGTCTGCCGACCTCAAAGCGGCCCTCCTCGGGCAGATCGATTAACATGTCGTCAAGATCGGCCGGGGTTAACAATTCAGGTTCGTAGTGCTGGTCCATGGTTTCCTCCTCATCTGCGGAAAACGACTGATCGTGCGATCAGCGCAATAGGCTAAACATCTCACAACCGGCCCGGCCCGTGGTCACAAATGGTCAAACAATTGATCCAGGCCAAGTTCCGGACAGGGATGACGTCTATCTGCCGCTAAGAGTCGATCAATTAAGAACACCCCGGCACGTCCAAACTAGCCCGGCCACACCCCAGTTAGCGCGCGCAAATTCCAGAACGGAGCCAAACGAAATTTCGCCGTAGAATAAACCTATCCAAAGTCGCTCATCCTGTGGAGAAATCAAATGCAACTTACCGGACCGCTTGTCACCACTGCCTGGTTAGCCGACCACCTCGGCGATAACGACTTACGTATTTTTGACACCACCATCACCCTCAAACCCAACCCAGATGGCTTTGGCTACCTACCAGAAAGCGGTCTCACCGAATGGCAAGCCGCACATATTCCAGCGGCCAGCTTCATTGATGTCATGGCCGAGCTTTCCGACCCCGACAATGCAATTCCGTACATGATGCCCCCGGCAGAGACCTTCGCAGCGACCATGGCTACCAAGGGCATTGATGACAGCAGCACCGTGGTGCTCTACAACAGCGGCCTGCCGATGTGGTCAACCCGAGTCTGGTGGATGTTGCGCTCCATCGGTTTCGACAAGGTCGCCGTGCTCGATGGCGGCTGGGAAAAATGGAACCGGGAAAACCGACCGGTAGATGACGTAACGCCGGCGCATCCGCCAGGGGTGCTCGGCGCCTCGCCACAACCAGCAATGTGGGCTGATAAAGAAGCAATGCTGGCAATGATCGAATCCGGTGAACCGGTGGGCATCAACGCCCTGTCACCGCAGGTCTATTCTGGTGAGGTCAACACACACGGCCGCCCCGGTCACCTGCCCGGCACCCATAACGTTTTCTATAACAGCCTGATCGACCAAGACAGCGGCGAATTTCTGCCACCCGATCAGTTAAAGCCACTGCTAGCAGCCAGCGGCGCCCTCAATGCTGACCAGGTAATTCCCTATTGCGGCGGCGGTGTATCGGCGACGATGGTCAGCCTTGCGCTCGAGCTATGCGGTCAGCGCGAGATCGCCGTGTACGACGGCTCAATGTCTGAATGGGTTCGTGACGAAACGCTGCCGCTCAAACTTGGTGCCGCGCCTTAAAGCTGACCTTCAAAAGCGGACCCTGATAACACCGGGCCAGAGGTATTGAGTCTCCTGTAGCATCGGCCACCGTCAATAACCAAACCACTAGAACCCACCCGCTGCAAACGCCGTGAAAACAGGTAGCTAACCCCATCAGGACGCACCCTCTTCTTTGATTCCAATCGTGGCCATCGCGTCGCGTTGATCTAGCCACTCCAGCAACTGACTCATCTGATGGTCGCGCTCGGTGACGATGGCATCGTAGCCGTCATCCCAGCGGTACCAGCCCTGGCCAGATATTGCCCCTTCCTGCCCGGCATCGATCATTTTATCGAGCAGCGCCGTACCACCGAAATGGGCGAAATTTGGCATGTCACTCATGTAACGCATGCTGGCGTGTACGGTGCGTTTGTTGACCACCAGATCTTCCGTAGCGAGGAGCCCCCAAAGCGCCCAGCGCGGTGCCAGGCTGAGACGCATCATGTTGTCGATATCCTGCGGGCTGGCGAGGCCTTCATCCACCACGCGGTGGGCTTCTGCCACCATCGCTGCCTGCAGCCGGTTGACCAGAAAACCGGGGCTCTCTTTACAAACAATGGCAACGTGGTCGATCGACGCTAAAAACTGCCGGGTCCACTCGACAAGCTCTGGCGGAGTAAAGTCGGTAACAATCACTTCTACCGCTTTAACGATGTGCGCAGGGGTGATGTAGTGAATACCAACAACCCGCTCACGGTGTTGCACACCACTGCAAATATCAGTGAGTCGGAAAGACGAGGTATTGGTACCCAGCACCACATCAGCGGGACAAAGGCCGTCCAGCTGTTCGAACAGTGCCTGCTTCAGCGGCAACTGCTCGGGAATCACTTCATGCACCAGGAAAGACCCAGCCACGGCGGTAGCAAGGTCCTGTTCAAGACGTATGGAGTCGATCAGTTTAGTGATCGCAGCGTCAGCTTGCGGACCGGCCGGTATAAGGCTCGCAACAATTGGCCTGGCGCGCGCGGCAAAACTGGCGAGCACCTCCGGGTCCGCATCGTGGAGCACAACTTCGTAGCCATGCTGCGCATAAACAGGGGCAATAACGCCGCCCATAAAGCCGGCACCGACGACCGTGATCTGGTTACTTTTGCCCATTGCTGCTTCCCCCTCAGGAACATCAGATAGCGTTATTTTTTCAGTCAGTCACCAAACAATACAGGAATATTTTCAGAGCTGGTTTTATATTGGGAGGCATCTCAATTTCATGGCATTTCCACGGCGGCAGGAGAATGTGAGGCTTTCCCCTGCCGCATTTGGTTAAGTGGATTGGAAAAACCCGACGCCCACATTTCGCCCCAGGGAGCACGCTCAGAACTTAACCTCCACCAACCGCATCGCGATCACGCTAACTGGTTGACAGTAGCTGCAGGCGGTCGCAGGATCGCCCTGGGAGTCAGGGAAATTCTGTACCGCAGCGGGCTGATCACACCCCCGACAGGCTCTGGGGTTCTGATTGTTAAACTGAATCTAAGCCGTAGCCGATAACGACCAAACAACCACCGGACCAAAAGCCGCAGAAATCCTTGATTGAGTATGGGTAGTGGGCGTGCCAGCAAGCAGTAACTGGCACGCTGACCATCCGTTTCGAGGAGGAGTGCAGCATGAGCCAGAACTACGACGTGGTAGACGCCGACATCCTCAGCCAGTCAGATGTGATGCAGGAGTAGGCCGGGGTAAAGTTTGATGGCTCGCCAACGAACACATGAAACCGCTGTTGAAGTCCCACTGCGGTAGCCCCTGTGGAGGGTGTGGATAGTCGGGTTGGTGTAAGTCCCATAGTAGGCGGATAAAGGACACCCGCCTGCTCGGCTTCTATCCCACAAAGCAAGCTCATTTTACGGCTTGCGGGGCCTGGTTTCGTTCAAATAGGGCGCTGTACCAATATGACAAACCGTTTCCTTTTTGGCGGTGCTGCCAGGGCGTTATAGCCGTAGCTGCCGCACCTGGCACTTTCGACTCGGACGTCTGGTTAATAGATAGGCAGAGAGGCATTGAATTTAGACCCTCTGCTTGCTCTTCTCTCCTTGCTTCAATGCTTCAGCAAAACTCCTGTCAGTTATTTTTACACTTGAGGTCAAACTCCTGTCAGCTATTTTTACACTTGAGGTCAAATTCCTTGAAGAAGAAAAATAAAATCCCTTAAAATCAATAATTTATGATATAGGCATAATTATTGCCTCACAATCAGCGTTTAAATACCACCAAGCAAGCAACGTTAGTTAAATTTGGAGATAAACTCATGAAAAAAGCAATATTGCATTTTTTTTGTGGCTGGGTTTGTTCTTTCTGGCTGTTACCTGCAAACGCAACGCTTATTGGATTTCCAACCTGTACTGGAGCCAATGCATGTCAAATTACGACCACTCCACCAAACCCCGTTACATCTAACCCCAATGATGGAATCTTATTGGCCTGGGACGAAATTCAAAACTTTACATTAACTCAAGATCTTCATGTGGACCGCGTTTTTGACGAAACAGCATCTTTTGTCGAAGCCGACGGTAATGGCTTTATAATTAAGATGGGGACTGTGGTTTCGAGTCACTATTTACAATGGGATCCTGGAAACGGAAGTGACCGTAGGGTGAATGGGACAATCGAATTGGACTCCCAAATATTCGCTTTCATAACAGGAACTCAAGAGCTTTTTGATAGCGACTTCTTGGGACTTCCAGGACTTGACTATAACGATTTCGGTTTAAGGGGGCTTGAAGGCGGGGATACGACTGTCTTCAACGGTAATAGTGCAGATATCAGTTGGAGCGCTGGTAGCCCTGGCGATTGGACTCGCTTGATTACTGCCTTCTCACCGGGGGGAGAAAACGGGGGAGGAAATACAGTTCCGGAACCTTCAACCGTGGTATTACTCGGACTTGGTATTCTGGGTATTATAGGATTTAGGTTTGGTAAAAAACGGAAGAGAGTCGCATAGAATTGGAAATATCAAATATTAGTCACTGCTAAGCTGCAGTAGCTCAGATCTGATATGACAGTTACCCGTTTTTAATTGATGCCTGTCAGTTTAGATTTGAGCTTAATTTTTCTCAGCCAAAATCGGTTTACCATCAAGCGAAAACAGAGGCATCGGGGTCAGATACGAATGGCACTAAGTTAAGCCCTTTTAGCATGAAAATCCCGGCCCTGTTTTGATGCCTAAAATGCGATAATATCGCATGAAAAACAATAGCTTATTTCTCCCTGGCTTCCATCTTCAAACCCT
>QNFC01000040.1 GCA_003645395.1 Gammaproteobacteria bacterium | reverse complement strand
TTTTTTCCGCAGTTGGGTACCACTGTGAATAAGGACTCGGGTATCAACAGCCCGGCTGACCTGGTTGGTAAGCGGGTGGCCGTGTGCGGATTTGGTTACAACCCGGCGGCGTGGATGCGCGGTATTCTGCAGCACTACTACACGCTACCGGTGAAAGAAATTATCTGGGTGGCTGATAGTGAAGATCCTTTCCTGACCGGACTTGATTACAAGCCAGCGGACGGTTACATCGTGGAAACTATCGATGGTCTCTCCGAAGAGCTGATGACTGCCAAGGGCGTTCATCAGGTGGCCGCCCTGGAAGAGGGTCGTATCGATGCGTTGATCGCCCCCGGCGGTGGTGCACCTACTGATGGCAATACTCGGCGCCTGCTGAATGATCCGGTAAAGCAGCTCAGTGATTTTGTTGCCGCCACCGGTATCTACCCGATTAATACGGTAATGACCATGCGGCGTAGCACGGTCGAGGCTAACCCTGGATTGCCTGCGGCGTTGATGACCGCATTTAACCAGGCGCGTAGTCTGTACCATGCTGAACTGGCGGCCGATGGCCCGGGTGACCATATGGGCGTTGGCACTGAGCAACTAAGTGACATGGGACTGTTCCCGGATGCCTACGGTATTGAGGCAAATCGCACCAGCCTTGAAGCGATTATTGGCTACTGTTACGAGCAGGGTCTGATTCGCACCCACTTTGCCGTTGAAGAGCTGTTCTGTATCTAGTTTTCCCCTCGCCTGCGTTCAATCAGCTACGCGGGGATCTCAATTATTTAAATTAATAATCATAATCAGGAGAATTTCATGGCTGAAATGACCGAGACAGAAAATGCCTATAACCACCCCCCCATGCCCGAAGGACCGATGAACCTGTGGGTCGGCGATGTTGGCGTAGTGCCAGAGTTGCTGGGCCAGCTCGCCGAGGGCTTTCGGCAGATGGTACCCCTGGGTAGCCCGGCGCCGGACTTTACCGGCGAGTTGCTAGGGGGCGGCGAGTACACGCTGTCATCGAGTAAAGGTAAAAAACCGGTCTGTATCCTTTTTGCCAGCATCAGTGATCCACCGATTATCAGCAACCTCGATACCACACCAGTATCGCTGAACGGCCTCTACGCCGAGTATGGCGATAAGGTCGATTTCGTCATGGTCTACACCCGTGAGGCGCACCCGGGTTCTGGTACGCCGCCGCACACCAGTATTGAAGATAAACGCGGCCGCGCCCAGCAGATGGTCGATCAGGAAAACGTAAAGATGCCGGTGCTGGTTGACGCCCTCGACGGCCCGATTCACCAGCGTTACACAATGATGCCCAACTCGGTTTATGTGATTAACCGGGGCGGCATAGTCGCCGCTAAATCCCTGTTACTGGACTCCACCGTGCTCGGTGAAATGCTTAACGATGTGCTCACCTGGGACGCGCTGGATGACGGCGACACCGTGGTGAAGAAGTCCTATCACGAGCGTATTCATGTTTGCCGGGCTCCCTATGATGAAGCCGGCCGTGCCAAAGAGTGTGCGGCACTGGAAGCAAGCGGCCCGGAAATGGTCGAAGCGATTAAGGCGATGGCAGGCTTTGACCCCTTTACCTGGAAAAAAGCGTAGCCCCTGGCAGTTCTGGGAGGAACAGGCAATGAAAACGATTGACGAAGCCATACGATTACGGCCCGACGGTTTTACTGACCGCAGCATCTATACCGACCCTGCGGTGCTGGAGCAGGAAATTGAAAAAATATTCAAAAAAGCCTGGGTTCTGATCGGTCACGAAACCGAGGTGCCGGAGCCTGGCGATTACGTGCGCAAAACCATCGCCGGTCAGCCGTTGATCCAGGTGCGGGGTAACGACGGCAAGGTGCGGGTGGTCTACAACACCTGCCGTCACCGCGCCAGCCTGGTGGCGATTGAAGAAGAAGGTAACTGCGCCAAAACCAATTTTGTCTGCCCTTACCACGGCTTTGAGTACAGCGCTGACGGTGATCTGGTGAAAGTGCCGGTGGCAGACGGTTATGGTGAATGGTTCAAAAACGAAGAGTTCGGCCTGGTTGAACTGGCCCAGTTCGATACTTTTAACGGCATGGTATTTGGTAGTTTTAACCCCGATGCCCAGCCGTTGGTGGATTATCTGAGTTCAGCGAAGGAATTTATCGACTACGCTACCAAGGGTGATGGTGAAGATTTGGTGCTGGTCGATAGCTATAAATACGACATCGCTGGCAACTGGAAACTGCTGATCGATAACACCATGGACGGCTACCACGTGCCTTATGTGCACGGCAGTATGTTCGAACAGTTCGGCATCAGCGCTGAGGAAGGCATTTCCGGTATCGCCCGTACGCTTGGTTTCCACGGCTCCATCGACTGGGATGAAGGTCGGCCGATGGCCGAACGCAATGTCAATCGTTACATGGCGATATTCCCCAACATCACGGTGCATTACAACGCCAGTGGCGACATGTTTGCGATTCGTCAAATTGAGCCGCTCAATGTGGACAACATGCAGGTCACCATGTGGTTGTTGGCACCTAAATCTACTGCCAGCCGAGAAATGAACGAGCGCCGCGCAGCCGCTTTCACCATTACCTGGGGTCCCGGTGGGCTGTTTGGTGCTGATGACGCCCGCCAGCTCGAATGGGTGCAACTGGGTATGAAGGCGGACTGCGGTGCGCCGGTATTAGCGGCTCGAGGTCTGGAAACCGGCGACGAAGATGACTGGGAAAATGAGCAGTCGATGCGCGGCTTTCGTGCGGGCTGGAATCACTATATGAACCAGGATTAAAGGGGGTAGACAATGGCGACTTCAGCGCAACTAGATAATGCTATTGATCCGGCAATTGAATTACTTTATCGCTACACGGCAGCACTTGACCAGTTTGATTATGAGGCGGTGTTGGCAATGTTTAGCAAACCTTCCCGCTACCGGGTGCAGTGCCGTAGAAACTATGAGCGTAACGGTGTACTCCACATCGTTAATGATAGTGATGAGCAGCTTGGGTTTCGATTTGCCAGTCATCCGCCTTTACGGTTGGAACCGACGGTTCATGTGATTGGTAATGCAAGGGTTAGGCGCGATGGTGGTGATGTAGAGCTTCGAGCCACTTTCAATATGGACCGTAATGGCAAACCGACTTTTAGCGGTGAGTACATCGGTGCCATTGATGAGTCGGGTGATACCCCGATTTTTAAAGAACTAATGGTGGTGCTTGAGGGCGATAGCGTGCCAAGTACGGTGCAGATCGCTATTTAGGTCAGTCCAAAAACCGATCAAAAATTTCGGCGCAAGTGCGCCATTACAAGGAGTTGCAGTGATGCAGTTGTTTCCGTTTACCGACGCCCAGCAGGCCGTCATCGATAAGGTAGAAAAAGTTGCCGCTGGCTTTGCCAGTCGCGCAGCGGATTATGATGAAAAAGCGTGTATGCCCGAGCAGGATATCCTCGACATGCACGAGGCAGGCATGCTGCTGTCGTCATTAGATACTAAATACGGTGGTCTCGGCTACGGGGTTCATCAGGATGATCCGCTCTGTATGTTTCTCACCATAGAACATCTGGCCATGGTCAATCCAGCCACGGCCCACTGTTTTCAGGTTCACAGCAACTGCATCCAGATGATCAGCAAATTTTGCACCGAAGAGCAGGTTATGCGTTTTACCGAACCGACCCGGACGAGTGGCAAATTGATGCCAGCGGCCGGGTCCGAGCCGACTTCGCACATTGTTACCGGTGGCATGAGTGCCATGGGTCAGCGGGTTGAGGGTGGTTTCCTGGTCAATGCCACCAAACATTACGTCACCAATGCTCCGGGTGCTGAGCTGATGTGGGTGATGGTCAAGGATAGCGAGACCGAACGCGACATCATGCTGATGATTCCGGCTAACGACCCGGGTATCACTACCGACGAGAGCTTCTGGGATCCAATCGGTATGCGTGCCTGTGTCAGTCCGCAAATGACCTTTAAAGACGTCTTCGTACCACAGGAAAACTTACTCGGTAGCCCGGGTGATTTTTTTGGTGATAACTGGCTTGGTAAAATCAATCTCGGCTTTACGGCTACTTATGTCGGCGCCATGCGCGGCATCTACGAGTACGTAATCGAGTACATGAAGGGCAAAGGCCGTGGCAGCGACGTTCAGCGCCAGCAGTATGTGGGTGAAATGAAATCCCGCATCGACGCCATTCGCCTGCTGCTCTATACCGCTGTTACAAACTTTAAAGATGACCAGGCCGGCGCCATGTTAATGGTAGAAGAGGCCAAATGGCTGGCGGTTGAGTCGTCTGACCGGTTTAGCTATCTGCTCGGCCAGGCGGCAGGCTCCACCCTGCTCATGCGCAAACACCCGGTTGAGCGGCTGATGCGCGACCTGCACCTGCACATACTGCATGGCCGCCACTTTCTAACCATGGGCGTGGTCGGTAAGGCTGCCCTGGGTGAGCCCTACATGGTGGGCATGAGCACCTAGAGCCTTTGCGTATGACACTGCTGGCGTATGACTGCTGAAAATAAGCGTTCTTTCAGCAGGTGCAACGACTATCAGGCAAAGTTGTTTCTATTAACCGGCCATTACTGACAAGGTGATGGCCGGTTTTTTTTTTGCTAGCAGAGACGCGGAAAATTTGAAATATGTGACCTTAGTCAGCTATCGCTCTCGCTCAATTAAGTTGGGGAATGACGAGCAGATCGGATGCCGTGGCTCTGGCGCAGATATTCGGTTTTCCCATCGTTTGGGAAATGGAATAGGGGCGTAGCTCAGGTTAGGAAGTTGTATTTTCTGAAACGGCAGGATAAAAGCGGTTAGTCTCCTGTAGGAGCGGCTTTAGCCGCGACACCGGAGGCAGTCAGAAACAGAGTGTCGCGGCTAAAGCCGCTCCTACAGGGAGATTGCACACATCTTTCTCTCTTGTGGGAATAACTAATCAGAGACTGAGAAAGCCTCCCACGGCCAGGCATTCAACGGCCAGGGATTGTGAAAAAGCTCCACTGCCACCGATATTTCCACCAGCGACAGTGCTGTGTTCAACAGATTGCGCTCGGGGTCCGGCATTTTTTCCAGGTCAAATTTATTGAGGTGCTGGATCGCTTCATCCAGCACCGGTTTCATCGCCTGATAAAAGGTCGTTAACTCTTCCTGGGAACAGCCCATGCGGGTTTCACGGCGGGCACTTTCCGTGTCCAGCGCCCATTTTTCAGCGTAGGGAGCGAGTTGTGTGAACGCAGCGGGTAACGGCGTGCTCATGCAGTCTGCTCCAGCCACTGATTAACCACATACATCTGGTGGCGAATTGCAATTTCCAGGTCGCTCGCCAGGATGTTCTTCAGCGCTCCCGATTCCATCATTTGCTGGGTATCTTCCAGGGTGCTGAAATCTTCTAGAACGGCATCGCGCAACAGCACCTTGGTGTGTTCCTGGGCCAACAGGGCACCGGCGTCTTTTGCCTTCAGTTGATAAATATCCATCACCCAGCGGGTCTCGTTTTCACTGACCGGCCAGAAGTTATAAGTGAAGTACCAGCCCGGACCAACATCACAGAAAAAGTTGGGGAAGATGACGTTGATATCGAACCACCAGCTATCGTCACGGTTAGGGTTAACGCCCGGGTAATCCTCATGAGAGGTGACAAAAGCGGGGCCGTATTTGCCCACCATCAAGCCAATATCCGGTGGCATGTATTCCATATTTAGCCACGCAGATAGCGACCGGTGCGGCCCGTAAAAACGTGCTGATGTGAGTGCCGCCCCCGGATTAAGGGCTGATGCCGCTGATCCAGGTAGTGATTCCCGGTGGACGGTAATGGCGTGGAAGGCTTCCTGAAAAGCATCGATGGCGACCTTCCAGTTGACTCGCGGGGTGCCAGAGTAACGAGCGATGCGCTCACACTCCTCATGTGGAAAGGGATCCAGTTGGGTACCCATGCCGCCGAGATAATCACCAAGCGATTGTGGCGGTTCATCCATGGCGTGGACAAAGATGAATCCTTTCCAGGTATCCAGGGTCATCGGAATCAGGCCGATGTCGCACTTATTAATATCGCCGGTGAAATACTCCTCGCCCGCCATGAACTCAAGGTTGCCGTCCAGACCAAATGCCCAGCCGTGAAACCCGCAGGTAAAACCTCTGGCGTTCCCCTGGTTTTCCCGGGCTACTTTGTTGCCGCGGTGGGTGCAGATGTTGTGGAACGCTCTTACCTCATTATCCTGACCACGCACTAGAATGATCGAGGCTTTCAATACCTCCACATCCACGGTGATGTAATCACCGGGATTGGGAAGCTCCTCTACTCGTGCGACCTCAAGCCAGGCGCGTTTGAAAATAGATTCGCGTTCTTTTTCAAAAAACTCTTTAGAAACATAAGGTTCCACCGGCAAGGGGCTGTCGCCCATCTCCGGGGTGTCACTGTGTAATTTGGTTTCGAAAATCCGCTCTGTTTTGCCCATGATGCTTTCCTCTCCAGAATGCCCAATTTGTGATGAGCAAAGCTAACAGCTGAGCAGGGAAATGCCAATAGGTGTGCCGACTGTCAGGGTAAAGCCGCGCAGCCGGGCGATAAGCGAGGGTGGGTGGTTGCGGGGGTGAAGTCGATAATGGCAGGGGTGGTTTGGAGGATTAACCTTGGGGTAGCCGGGTTTCAGCCAGATGCCCCAAGGTTCCTGATACCTCCCTAAGCTTCGGTCGCAGAAGCCGGTTCATCGACATTGTAGTAATAGTCGAGCCAGTGCTCGCCGAGTACGTACATGGTTTTTTCAATGACTGAGCGCAACTGGAGTTGCAGCTCAATGTCATCAGCCGGCACTTTCTGCTCGAGGAACAGCAGGCCATCGTTGCCGTGGGCCATCTCTACCTCGCCGCCGTGCCAGGCGAGCCAGTCGATGGCGTCATCTTTCAGGCCGTAGTGTTTTTCACAGGCTTTCCATAGCGGATGGATGATGGTCGGCACCAACGCCTCAATACCAACCCCAAACGCCGCTACGCCGTGTAGCCACGGCTCGTTGTAGGCGTAGAGCACCTGCCAGTTGCGCAGGTGCCAGGCGTAGGGCAGGGCATCCCAGGTGTATTCCGGTCCGGCGTAGATCCGGTCGCCGGGCCCACCGAGGGCGTTAACGGTCTGTGAAAGCGCCCAGGAGTGGTTCCACTCGCTAAAAGCGTTCTCCAGCATTTTGGTCTTTATTTCGTGATCGTAATGCGGTGTACGCGCAGCCAGAGCAGCCACCACGCCGGGCGTGGTGATAATGGTCCAGCACAAATCGGCAAAGAATCGCCGCAATTTGTGCACCGGAAAAGTGCCTGCGGCGATCTCGTGTAGAAACGGATGGGCCAGCGCGCGGTCACGGACCGGCTCCAGCACCTCGTCCCGAAGGGCTATTAGCCAGTCAGCGTTTAAATCCTTGATGTATTCCGGTTTGGCAAGCTCGGGTTGATTCATCGGTTCTCCTCCTCTGGTTTTCACAAATTCGGCGACTGCGCCGCATCGCACAGCATAGTGACTTGATGGGGGAGAACCACCCTGATTTGGATCAGTTATCGAATGAACCTTCCCAGGAATCAGAAAATTCTGATGATGGGCTAGAGCACCTTGCGGGGACACTTGTGCAGTGTTTAGTGAAAGGAAAATGTCGACCAATACTGGCGGTCCCATTAATCGCAATTGCTACTGAGTGACGCACACCTGGCCGTATTAAGCCGTGATTGCAAGACCTCGGTAGCGTTGCTCCTGGATCAGCGTGATTCCGCACAAGTCCTGCGTTTCCCTAATCTGCCTTACGGCTGGTAGCATCTGGATAAGACTCTTTTATTATTAGCCCCGGTAATCCATGCCCAAATTATTCAGGAAATTTCAGGAAAACATCCGTTACCTGGTCGACCAGGCGTTTGTGCACAAATTTATCGGGCAGTTTCTGCTGTTTTTGATGCTGGTAACACTGGCCACCCTGGTCGGGATGACAGCCATGTTCTTCGGGCTGTTCTCCGAAGAAAACAGCGGTATCAGTTCCATCCCGCGCGATATCGATACCGGTATTCTGGATTCGCTATGGTGGTCAGTAAACCAGGTCATGCGTCTTCCTGGGTTTAAGCAGGCCTATGGCGCGACGGCTCCGGTAGTGATCTATTCGCTGTTCCTGTCGCTTATGGGACTGGTAGTTTTTAGTGTGTTGATCTCACTGATCAACAACACCATACGCAGCCGTATCGAGGCACTGCGCAAAGGTGATACGCAGGTCCTGGAGCGCAACCACGTGCTGCTACTGGGGTGGAACAACAAGGTGTTTTCCATCCTGCAACAGCTGGCCCGGCTCCAGCCCGGCATCAAGGTTGTGATACTGGCACCGCGGGAAATTGACATGATGCAGGAGCAGCTCAGGGTTGCGGGCATCCGGCGCGAACAGATCAAAATCATCCTGCGTAGCGGGATACCCAGCAATCACGGCGAACTCGACAGGGTGGCCGTCAATCGGGCAAGCAGTATTATCGTCCTGGCAACCGATGCGGATGACAGCGAGGCCATCAAAACCATAATGCTACTGACTGCACGCCAGGACTGGCTCGGCGAGCCACCAATCCTGACATCAGAAGTTGCCATGGAGAGTAACTACGAGCTGGCAAAAATTGCCGCCAGGGACAGATTGCATATCATTTCTTCCAGTCGCATCATCAGCAAGGTGATTGTGCAGACAGTTCGCAATCCAGGGCTGGCGGATGTGTATAGCGAACTTTTCTCGCCGATGGGTAACAGTCTCTACGTGCAGTCCATGTCCGATTGCACCGATCACCCGGTTGCCAAGATAGCGTTTGGACTAGGCGATGCGATAGTTATTGGCGTTACCTGGGATGAACAGCGTGATGGCGCAGTACGCCATGCTGTCGGCCTTAATCTGGAGCCTGAGTACGAGGTTGCCGAAGATGAACAGCTGGTGCTGGTGACTCGTGGCCTGCCGGTTACCTACACACAGTCTAGCATTCTGGAGTCACAGAACTATCAGGAGGGAGGATCGATCCCCGAGGTGCCGGCGCGGGTGTTGCTAATCGGCTGGACCGATATTCTCTACGACATCCTGCAGGAACTCGACGCGCACGCGTCGCGTGGTACCGAAGTGACCATTCTCTCTAACATCAGTGAGGAAAAAGCGAGGGAACGGGTAGCTGGTCACCAGACCAGCGACCTCAAAAACCTGGCACTGACCTTTCAGGAAGGCGATGCGGTGATGCGGGCTGCCTATGAAGATGTCGATATTTCTAGCTTCAAGAGTATTGTTGTGCTTGCTGATCAGTCTGACGACCAGAAAGGAGGGGAGGAAGGTGCAGACACCCGTACCTTGCGCATACTGCTGCGTTTATCAGACCTGCGTAAACAGGTTGACTCGCATGTGCATACCGTTGCTGAACTGCTTGATGAGAACAACCGCAACCTGCTTACTGGCCTCGGTGTGGACGATATTGTCGTTAGTTCTGAAATTGTTAGTGCCCAGCTGGCTCAGATTGCACGTCAGGAAGTGCTCGCCCCCATCTATCGAGAACTGCTCAGCGCCGGCGGTGTAGAGATCAGCCTGCGGCCTGCCGGTGATTATGTGAAGCTTGATACGGACTGCAGTTTTAGCGACCTGATCTATGCTGGCCAGCAGAAGATGGAAATTGCACTTGGCCTGCGCCTGGCACGCGAGGGTGGCGAGGTGTTACTGAACCCACCGCGGCATACCCGGTGGCGGCTTGGCGAAAACGACAAGGTGATTGTGCTGGCGCAACAGGTTTATTAGTCCGCTAACCTTACCCACCATTACAGGCGTGAGGTATGAGCTGCCTGCTAACCGATTCGAAGATGAATTGACAGGTTCGCTAAAGCGTCAGTAATAGTGGTATCGAACGTGATGTGCGGTTTGCCGCTAATTCACCGGATTCCGTTTTCAGGTCAGGCAATTCAGTCATGTGTCCAGGTCTGACAGTGGAGCTCAGTCCGAATTAGGTCCGAATATCCCGACACCCAGCTTTTCGGCTATGTACTGAATTGCCTTTTGAGCGCGCACGCTGTTACCAGCCTCATTGAGACGCGGAGAAAACGCTGCAATCGAAAACTGGCCGGGCACAATCGAAACGATGCCGCCAAGGAGTGTCGCTACCTCGTGAAAGATTTTGGGACATCCCTGTCACCAAAATCGACTCGCCTACGCGACAGCCGTTATTGCCCCGGCCGCCCTGCGTCCGTGCCGCTCCGCCAC
>QNFC01000039.1 GCA_003645395.1 Gammaproteobacteria bacterium | reverse complement strand
CCTAAGCGCTGACCGAAAAACTGGATGGGACAACAGGCCGTTACGCGTCTCCCCATCCAGTATTTTCTACTCCCTAATAAACAATCACCCCACGGGCATTCACGCCGCTTTCCAGGTCAGCAAAAGCCTGGGGCGCTTCATCGATGCCGTAGGTACGGGTAATCATGTGATCCAGGTCGAGCTTGCCACCCTGGTAAAGCCCTAACAACATAGGGAAATCGACCTTAAAATTAGCGTCTCCGTACATCGACCCCTTAATGGTTTTACCACTGAGCGGTAACGTCAGCGCATTAATCGAAAAACGCTCGGTCATCGGCCCAACCCCTACCAGTACGGTAGTGCCTCCACGACGAGTGGCCTTGATGCACTGCTCGATAACTTTCGGGATACCAATCACTTCGAAACAGTAATCCACGCCGATGCCGTTGGTGCGTCCCTTAAGTTCTTTAACAAAATTGCTACCTGGCTCAACTATTTCGGTCGCACCCATCTGCATAGCCATCTGCATTTTTTCAGCCGAGAGATCTACCGCGATAATGCGGCCCGCACCGGCGATGCGTGCGCCCTGAATCACCGAGAGACCCACTCCGCCACAACCGACTACGGCAACCGTTGAGCCAGGGCGAATATCGGCGGTTTTTATCGCCGCCCCCACGCCGGTCATCACCCCACAGCCAACCAGTGCCGCTGCTTTGAAATCGACGGTTTTATCTACCGACACTACGCAGGCTTCTGGCACCACCGCGTACTCGGCCATGTTGCCCAAAAAGGACATCACCGCGATCGGGTTGCCGTCCATCTTCACCCGCGTGGTGCCATCAAGCTGCATGCCCAATTCCGGTTTGCCACCGATGCACAGATGGGGCTCAGCCCGCTCGCAATGAAAACACTCGCCGCAATTAAGAACGAACGACATCACTACATGATCGCCAACGGCAACATGGGTAACGCCTTCACCAATTTCCTCGACTATGCCGGCTCCTTCGTGGCCAAGCACGGTTGGAAACGGGTTGGGAATGGTGCCGTTGATCAATGACAGGTCAGAATGGCACACGCCTGTTGCCATCATTTTGACCTTAACCTCACCGGCTTTAGGCGGGTCGATAGTGACCTCTTCTACCGAAAATCGATTTAATTCGTGGGCAACTACTGCCTTCATCTTTTTACTCCTCTCTTTGAACCAGGGTTGAATTAGAGAACGACCATCTGGACTCACTATCCAGAACGCCACCTGTGGGTGCTCTTCCCTAATGCGAATATCCAGCCCACCAGTATCGTACAAAGGGCACACTATAAACAGTGCATGGGCAGGCATAATGCACACTGCAAAAAAACAGGGAGAGAATAGATGAACGACCAAACCATGCACGGTAAGCAGTGCGTAATCACCGGCGGAAATTCCGGTATCGGCAAAGCCACCGCGCTTGCACTAGCTAACAAAGGAGCAACCGTCACGCTGGTCTGCCGAGATGAGGCGAAAGGCGAAGCAGCCGTCGCCGACCTGCAGAGCAAATCCGGCAATCCCGCCATCAATCTAATTAACGCCGACCTCGCTTCACTTGAATCTGTACGAGAGCTGGCCACGGTGCTCACCGAGCAGACCGATCAGCTCGACGTACTCATCAATAACGCCGGGGTAATGTGTGAAAAGCGCGCCACCAGCGTTGATGGCTACGAGCTGCAATGGGCGGTCAACCATCTGGCACCGCTGCTACTCACACGACTGCTGCACGAACCCCTGGCCAATGCGCACGGAAGGGTCGTTAACGTCTCTTCACAAGTTCACAAGATGGGGCTGATTCAGTTTGATGACCTGCAGTGGCAGCAGAAATACAAAATGTTCAAATCCTACGGACAGTCGAAACTGGCCATGATTATGTGTGCCAATAAACTGGCCGAAGCCTGGCAGCCACAGGGCATTACCGTTAACTGCCTTCACCCCGGCGTGATCGCCACCAATCTGGGGGGTACACCGAAGTTAATGAAACTATTCCTGAGCGGTCCGGAAAAAGGCGCCCGCACTAGCATTTACCTGGCCTCATCGCCCGAAGTATCCGGCGTTACCGGCGCCTACTTCATCAACTGCAAAGCCAGCAAAACATCGGCGGCGGCGCAGGACACAGTAGTTGCCGACAAGCTGTGGACAATTTCATCAGAGATGATCGGCATGCCGGAAGCCCTGAACTTTCAGCCAGTTGATAGTGAATAGCGACTAATTCACATAGCCTTATCCATAGTTACTTAATAAAAAGCTATTTGGTGCTGGTGATTTTTCACCAACATTACGGGTCTAAACAGGCAGCCGCTGCCTACTGGGCAATCATCGGCGATGCCAGCAAAAACGCAAAAAAAGTGATTGGAGTCGATTAATGGGTCGTTTGATTTCTACCGTTAGAATTTTCACGCTGGTCCTCACAGGCGTTTTTATCGCCCATATATTCGCCGCTCCACCCGTCCATGCCGCAGACCAGGTTGACTGGCAACTATGGGAAAAAGAGACCTTTGCTCGAGCAAACACCGAAAACAAACTGATTTTTCTCGACGTCGGTACCCAGTGGTGCACCGCCTGTAAGTGGATGCACGAAACCACCTTGAGCGACCCCGCAGTCATCAGCCGCCTGAACGAGAATTTCATCTCGATCAGCATCGATGCCGAGGCCCAACCAGACATTGGCGAGCGCTACGCGGCCTGGGGCTGGCCAGCGCTGGTATTTCTTAACCCAGATGGCAGCCAGGTAAAAGCCCTGCGCGGCAACCGGATGCCGAAAAATTTCATTCCAATACTCGACCAACTCACTACTGCACACCAGCAAAACAAGCTGGTGGCCGACGACCCTTTTCCTGAGGCCGACCAACCGGCTGATGGCGATCTACGCCAACTGTTAGCAACCGCTACGGCACAACTTGATGATCAATACGACATAGCCAATGGCGGCTGGGGCGGCAAAGCCAAAAGCTCACTGCCTGCTGCCATCGAATATGCCTTCTGGCGCAGCAACCAGACCGGTGACACCCTGTGGCAAAACCGGGCCTTACAGACCCTTTCCCGCATCAACGACCTGATGGATCCGGTATGGGGCGGAATTGCCGCCGCCAGTTTGACCGGTGATAACCCAAAAAGCTGGGCGGACGGGGTCATCCCTGAAAAGAAAACCGTGGTGCAAGCCGGCGCCCTGCTTAACTACGCCCAGGCTTATCACCTCACTGGTGACCACCAATGGCATGCGCAGGCTGACAAGATTGTTGATTACCTGAATGAATTTCTACGCTCGCCTCAGGGTGCTTATTACGCTAGCCAGGATGGCAATATTCGTCAACAGAGTACACCCAGCGCAGCAGCAGCCCGTGATGGCTATTATTCGTTGAATGACAGCCAGCGCCGTGAACAGGGGCTGCCGGCGGTTGATAAAACCATTTTTGCGGACATCAACGCCCAGCTCATCACCGCACTGGTAGAGCTCTATGCAGCCAGCGGTGAGCGCCGTTATCTGGATATGGCTGAAAAAACTGCCAATTATTTAATTACCCACCACCTATTACCCGATGGCTGGTATGCGCAGACCACGCAGGACCCAGCCCCAAAATATGGTGAGCGCAGCGTGAATCGGCTACGCGAGCTGCCCAATCGGCAGAAGCTCTATTTACGCACCCAGTCACGAATGGGCCATGCCTTGCTCAGCCTCTATCAGGCAGATAACAACCCGCGCTGGCTACAGCTGGCAGACCGGCTGGCAAAGGGAACCATCTCTTACCTGCTAGATCTTGATTTGGGTGGTTTTTACTCGACACCCATCACCGGCATCCAGCTCGGCGATATGAGTGCAGATTTCAAACCCTTTATCGATAACGCGGTCATGGTCAGTTTTTTGCTCGACCTGGACAATTACGTCGGTCAGCCAGAATACCGACGGATTGCCGAGGCGACCCTGCGTGTTATCAGCGCCCCCGAAGTGGTTGCCTACGAGGGCCGATACATTGGCGAATACCCGCTGGCGCTGGATAAGCTGATCAACGGCAACCTACTGGTAAGCGTTGTCGCCACTGAGGTCAACGATCAGGCCTTAGCTCTGCACAGCCAGGCCCTCGCCGCCTACGAACCGGCAAAAATTCTACGTATCGAACCACCGGGTAAGTACCCCGACCGTGGCGAACCCACGCTTTATGCCTGCACGGACGAGCTCTGCACTAACCCGATAAGTGACCCTACCCAGGTCATTCCCGAAATGCGGCAATTCCGCGAACAGTTACAGCAGATCGATCACTCAGACTGAATGCGTCGGCGCTCTCGTTAACTGCCCGCATTGACCAGCTCAACTTTCTTCAGCTGAGACAGCCGTTTAATAGCGTATTCCCGTTTCGATGCTGCAGATCGGCTAGCGCTTGTTTCAGAATAAACCAGCTCCACCGGCCGGCGTGACCGGGTATATCGGGCACCTGAATCCGTACCCGGCCCGGTGCCGTTATGCTCACCTAGCCGTCGTTCCAGGTTAGTGGTGATACCAGTGTAATAAGAGCTGTCGGCACATCTGACTATATAAACGAACCATGTCGATGAATTAGTCATCGATTTGAAGACTACAATCAAACCGGCCGCCCTCTCGACCTCTGCTGTTGAAGCCGCTCATCACTATTGCCGACGCGGCCGCTTCGCCAGTTTTCGCTGCAGGGTTCGACGGTGCATTTTCAATGCCCGTGCCGCTGCCGAAACATTACCGTCGTGATCTGCCAACGCACGCTGGATATGCTCCCACTCCAGCCGCTCTACGGACATTACTTCTGCCTCCGGCTCACGGAATATCACGGTTTTCTGTTGCAGCGCCTGGTCAACCATCTGCGCATCCACCGGCTTCGCCAGATAGTCCGCAGCGCCGAGCTTAATCGCATGAACGGCGGTGGCAATGCTGGCAAAGCCGGTCAACATCAGTATGTGCAGCGTAGGATTTAGCGCCAGCATCGGCTCAATGATTTGCAGCCCACTCCCCTCCCCAAGCCGCAAATCCAGCACCACAAAAACCGGTAGAAACTGCTCGCACTGCCGCAACGCTCCGTCGACATCATGGACCGTCTCCACCTGGTATCCCCGGTTACTCAGCGCACGCGCTAGTGCGGTCGAAAATACCGGGTCATCGTCAATAATTAGCAGTTTTTGAGCATCGGCCATCCGATTAAGCCTGGTCCCGCAGCGTAGGGGTTAAACCGGCATGAAGCATTATTGTTAACTCTGCAACAGCCCCCCGGTTGACTGAATTTGTCAGCTGCAGTGAGCCCCCCAGGCTATCCAGCATATAACTAACCAGATAAAGACCAAGTCCGCGACCACGGCCACGTGTGGTCACGTAAGGCTCACCAATGTTGTCGATAACCTGTGACGCAATACCCTCGCCATCATCCATGAGTCGCAGCACTACCCGGCCATCTCCATGCAGGTACTCAGCCCGAACATTGTCAGCCCCTGCATCCGCTGAATTATCGAGCACAGTAATCAACCCTCGTTTTAATGCGTCTACCGCTGCCATGGATACTTTAGATTCCTCCGCCCGCCTGGCTGACGGCGAAACTGGCGCGGTGAAATCACCGAAGAATTCCACCCTGACCTGGGGTGAAAATACAGACCATTCATCAATAGCACGTTGCAACAGTGTCGCAAGCTCAGCCAGACCAATCCCCTCATTATCGTCTACGGGCCCGTCGCCCTCTACCGCGAAGCGGATCTCACCTAGTGCGCGACTGCAACGGTCGACCTGGCTCTTTATTAGCTGCAGATTTTGCTGCGGCTCTCCGCCGGCGGTTTCCAGTAACTCACCCACCAGTACCTTAATGGTCGACAAAGGCGTACCCAGTTCATGAGCTGCACTGGCAGCAAGTGCCCCGAGTGCAGCCACCTGCTCTCGTCGGGCCACTAACATTCTGGCCTGGGTTAACGCCTGTTGCTGACGACGCAACTCGCGGCCCATACCAGCAAGAAAATAGGCAATCACCCCAGCACCGATGACAAACCCCAACCACATACCCACAAGATGTAAATGAAACTGATCGCCGAACGGCCCGTGATAATGTGGCAACGGTTGATAAAAAAGCATGTTCAAGGTGTAGCCCGCCACCGCCAGGCCGGCCAGCATCCATACTTGCGCCACCGGTATCAGCGCTGCTGCCATTGCCAATGGCAGCAGGTATAACGCCGAAAAAGGATTGCTATAGCCTCCGTTTAGATAGAGCAGCAGCGTCAAACCGACAATATCCGCCAACAGGTGGCCAAAAATCAGCCACTGCGGATTAATTGTCGCCAGACGGATTTGCCACCACAGCAGCAAATTGATCAACGTTAAACCACCAATAACAGAGAAGTTGGCGACCAGCGGCAAATCCAGGCCCAGCCAAAATTGGGCAACGAGAATCGCTACCAGCTGGCCGGCAATCGCCAGGCTACGGAGCTGGAACAATCGGAGTAACGTAATTTTAGATATCAAAATCAATCCATCGAACAGGCGTCATTGACGCAGAAGACACAAGCAATCTCGCCAGGCTATTTACATTCTTCCCACCAAAACCTTCGAGTACAAAACAGCAGGCTTTTTTAAGAATGCACAACCCAATCAGTAACGGTGAGAAACCGGCCCATAAAAAAAAGATTCCCCCATGACCCCACGAACAACACACCCGTTCACATTCCACTGGTAGGAACGGATCCTCATCCACCAATTGTGATTTAGAACTTTTGCTTTAGTATAGGCACTGTGGCGGAAGGGGAGAACTGCCACGGTTTACTCACAACCACTAGAGAAGGTGTGCCCAACAAGGAGCGTAGTCCACACCGATTGAAAAGGGAGAGGAGAAATGCGTCACCCAACTACCTGGGCTATATCCGCAGCTTTTGCTGCCATTTTGTTTTTACCCATTAGCAGTTCTGCCAAGGTTTCGCCGGAGGAGGCAGCACAGCTTGGGATTGAAAATACCCCACTAACACCCGTGGGGGCTGAACGCGCGGGCAATGCAGACGGCACCATTCCTGCGTGGACCGGTGGAATCACTGAATTCCCACCGGGCTATGTCAGGGGAGGCTGGTACGTCGACCCTTTCGCGTCAGACGAAATCCTGTTCACCATCACCGCAAGCAATTATAAGCAGTACGCGGACAAGCTCACCGCGGGCACTCAGGCATTATTCGAGCGCTATCCCGACACCTTTATAATGCACGTCTACCCCACGCATCGCAGCGCCTCCTATCCTGACTGGTATTACGAGGGCACTATCGCTAATGCTAGTACCGCCGAGTGGTGCGGCAATCCCGACCCAACGCTTGCGGAACGTTGTCTCAAACGCGAATCGAGAGTCCGTGGTATTCCGTGGCCAATTCCAAAGACCGGCGGCGAAGTAATGTGGAACCACACCTATACTTATTTTGGCAAACATTACACTGCTCATTCCTACGGTATTAACGTCTTTGCCGATGGCAGCTATGCCGACCATTTAAAAATAGACCGCTGGTACCTGCCCCATTATCAGACTGACGAGGAGCAGCCTGACGACAGCTATTTTCAGCGTGGCGGCGGGGCGATCCTCTGCTTCAGTCAGGAAGACATCTATCCTCCCCGTACAGCCGGGCAGATGTTTGGCGGTTGCAACAACTATGGTCAAAACGATTTTGATGCCTACCTCTATATCCCTGGCCAACGTCGGGTACGCAAGGCCCCGGAGCTGGGGTTTTATGATAGCCCCGGCACCGGATCCGACGGCCTGCGAACTGCCGATCAACGTTGGGCCTGGTTTGTTACCGGTGGCGAGGAGTGGTACGAATATGAAAAGCCGTTCAAGGCTGAATACTACGTACCCTATAACGCTTACACGATGGCCCAGCCCGGACTAACCTTTGACGACGTTGCCCGCCCCGGTCACGTTAATCCCGAGTTAAAGCGCTACGAGTTACATCGCGTTTGGGTAGTCGAAGGACATATTCGACCTCAGTTTCGCCATTTAAGCCCCCACCGCCTAGCTTATATCGATGAGGACAGCTGGCACGCAACTAACGGCGATATGTACGACGCTCAGGACAATATTTGGCGCGTCACTGAAATTTACAACATCAACTATTACGACCAGAAACTGACCTATATGTGGGGTGATGCTCACATGGATTTAGTTAACGGACGCTATGCCTGTATTAACGCCTGGCACAACATTGGCATAAAAGATGGCAACGGTCCGCCCAATTTCGACATGCCGCCGGCTATGGACCATATGAAACCAGCGGGTTTGAGGAAACTCGGCGTTCGCTAAAGCTGTTTTATTAAGGCTCTGCACACGGTAGTCCTTATCACGTGCAGAGCCTTTCTTGACATTTCTGTTACGACAATGTCTTTCGTGCACTTGGTCACAGCGGACTCTCACTTGAACAGCCGCGGGACTAAATCTTTAAAAAAAGAGCCCGCAAACACCGCCACTGCCGCTACGATATATCTTTTGCAGGCCGCCGAGCCTGTCTAGAAACTTGGGAGTGGTCTATTGAATTTCGATTTCATCATTGTCGGTGCTGGCTCTGCCGGCTGCGTGCTCGCTAACCGTTTGACTGAAAGCGGCCGCCATACCGTGCTACTGCTCGAAGCAGGCAAAGATGACAACAGCCTGATCGTGAAAATGCCGAAAGGCTTTGGCAAGCTGCTGTTTGATCAACACCACGTGCGCCGCTTTAACACCGAACCGGAACCGGGCAACGGCAACGCAGCTGAATCCTGGCCAAGAGGCCGGATGATGGGCGGTTCCAGCACCGTTAACGGGCTCTTTTACACCCGCGGCCAGGCACAGGATTTTGACGACTGGGAAGAGCTGGGCAACCAAGGCTGGGGCTGGAAGGATATCGGCCCCTGCTTCAAAGCCATGGAAGACCACGAACTCGGCGAAGATGAGGTACGCGGCGTAGGCGGCCCCTTACACATCAGCAATCACCCCAACCCCAATCAGATCTGCGATGCGGCGATCAAGTCAGGAGAAAGACTCGGCCTTGAAGCCCGGGACGACCTCAACCGACCGGAGCAGGAGGGTATCGGCTACGTGCAGTTCACCATCCGCGATGGCCGCCGAGAGGATGCCGCTACCGCGTTTGTGCGCCCAATTATGCAGCGTAAAAACCTGACAGTGGTCACCAATTTTCTCACCGAAAAAATTCTGCTCGAAGGCAACCAGGCCGTGGGCATTGTCGGCAAGCAAAATGGTCAATTAGTAGAGTACCGGGCAAACAAGGAAGTGTTAATTGCCGCCGGTACTATTCAATCGCCCCAGCTGTTGCAACTCTCCGGAATCGGCGCGGCGGACCACCTCAATTCACTCGGCATAGACGTGGTCCACGACCTGCCCGGCGTAGGTCAGAACCTGCGCGAACACCGGATGATGATGGTGCAGTACAGCCTGAAACAACCAATCAGTCTGAATTGTGAATTTGGCGGCTGGCGGCTGGTAAAAAACCTGGTGCAGTACCTGTTTAATCGGAAAGGGCTGATGGCCACCGGCTCCCATGATGTGGTCGCTTTCGTGCGCAGCGACGAGCAGATGACCCGACCGGACATAGAACTGGTGGTGGCTCCCTTCTCATTGAAACCTGCGCGAATGTCAGGTCAGCCGGAAGATATGTCCGTGGAGTTTGAAAAGGCCCACGGCATGCAAATTTTTGGCTACCAGACGCGGCCAGAAAGCCAGGGGAGCGTGATGATTACCTCCACTGACCCGGCGGCTGACCCGACCATTAAATCGGGTTTTTTCAGCCATCAAACCGATTACAACCTCAGTGCTAAGGTGATGCACAAAATCCGCGAACTGGCTTCACAGCCCCCCCTGTCTAACCTGTTGATCGAAGAGACCAGCCCCGGCAGCCATGTGCAATCAGCCGAAGCAATCATGGAATTTCACAGCTCGATGGGGGGACCGGTCGCCCACCCGGCTGGCACCTGCAAAATGGGTAATGACGGCATGGCCGTGGTCGATGAGCGCCTACGGGTACACGGCATTAAAGGGTTGCGGGTTGTCGACTGCTCAATTATGCCCACCCTGGTGTCGGCTCATACCAACGCAGCCACTATGGCCTTGGCATGGCGTGGCGCCCAATTGATTGAGGGAGACTGGCAATAGAGCTGACCACTGCAAAGAGAATCAGCGATGCCGCTGTTTAACCTCGGCTTCCGGCCGTTCTTTCTCGCCGCAGGGCTTTTTTCTGCAGTGGCGATGATTGCCTGGGGATT
>QNFC01000038.1 GCA_003645395.1 Gammaproteobacteria bacterium | reverse complement strand
TAGTTACTACTGAGGGTCACATACTCACCAACAATCATGTTATCGCTGGTGCGGATGAAATCAAGGTTGCACTGAATGACGGCCGCAGCGCTCAGGCCATCCTCATCGGCAGCGACCCAGGCACCGATCTGGCGTTACTCAAAATTGACCTACCAGGTCTTACCAGCCTAACGTTTGGCAACTCTGATGCACTGCTGGTCGGCGATATAGTGCTCGCAATCGGCAACCCCTTCGGAGTTGGTCAAACCGTCACCATGGGCATCGTTAGCGCCACCGGTCGTCAGCACCTGGGCATTAATACCTTTGAAGACTTTATTCAGACCGATGCAGCCATTAACCCGGGTAATTCCGGCGGCGCATTAATTAATCCTGCGGGGGAACTCGTGGGCATTAACACCGCTATTTTCAGTCAATCGGGCGGTTCTCAGGGCATCGGCTTTGCCGTGCCGGCGGATCTGGCAAAACGCATCCTCGAACAACTTGCTAACAACGGACGAGTCGTTCGCGGCTGGCTCGGTCTTGAACTACAGGATATCGACCGCGACCTGGCGACCTCGTTCGGACTAAAAAGCTTGCAGGGAGTGATTATTGCCGGCGTTTACCGCAACACACCGGCCTACCAGGTGGGGATGCAGCCCGGCGATATTGTCACAGCCATCGATGCGGTCAAAATTGCTAACACCAATCAGGCGTTAAACGCGATCTCAGCACTCGAACCGGAACAAACAGCTTTGGTGACCTATCTGCGCCGCGGAGAACAATTTAAAACATCAGTCACGGTCATCGAAAGGCCGACTGAAAACCTAGCCCGACGTCGCTGATGGACTTCGCTTGCCGATCATTCTCGATAGCAGCAGTCCAAACTCAAATAATAGCCAGATCGGCAGCGCCAATAACACCTGGGAAATTACATCCGGTGGGGTCAGCAACATCCCCAGGACAAACGCCACCACGATAACGTGGGCACGATAGCCTGCTAACTGCTCACGACTGGCAATACCAGAAATGACTAATAACAAAGTGGCAATCGGCACTTCAAATGCGAGGCCAAACGCAAAAAAGAGCTTTAGCACGAAATCGAGATAAGCTGAGATATCGGTCATCACCGCGACACCTTCCGGTGCCGCCTGGGTAAAAAACACGAACACTAGCGGGAACACGACGTAATACGCGAACGCCGCCCCACAATAAAACAGTACGATACTGGATATTAACAACGGCATCGCCAGGCGTTGCTCGTGCCGATAAAGCCCCGGCGCAACAAAACTCCAGAGTTGAAACAACAGATAAGGCGCCGCCGCAAACACACCTAACACTGCGACTAGCTTAAATGGTGCCAGAAAAGGCGCGGCAACACCGGTGGCAATCAGCCCGGTACCAGCGGGCAATGCCGCCAGTAACGGAATCGCCAGAAACGAATAAATCTGCCGAGAAAACGGCATCAACGCCAGCACGATAACCGTCACCACAACTACCGAGCGGATCAACCGCTGACGCAACTCTAGCAAATGCCCGGTCAGTGGCAGCTCACCGCCGCTGACCTGTTCACTCATTTTTTGGGGCGGGCGGTGATTCAGGCGGGGCTGCGCGAGTTGTGTCATCGATCGTGTTACGCAAATCTTCTGTAACCTCTCGGAGTGGTGCTACCAACGCATCGCGCTCTTCTATCAAGCTGCGCTTCAAATCTTCAGTACGTAATTCCCGCTCCAGGTCTTCACGAAAACCGCCGGCGATCCGGCGCATCCGACCCACCCACAAACCTGCGGTTCGCGCTACCGCAGGCAATCGTTCGGGACCGATCACCATTAGCGCAACCAGACCAATAATTGCTAGCTCCCAAAAACCTATATCAAACAATGCTGGTCAATCTCTACTAATGCTTGTTGGCGTCGTCTGCGGAAATGGGGGGGGGGATCGACTCATCGCCCTCTTTAACCTTGTCACCCTCCTTAACCGCGGAACGAAATCCTTTGATCGCACCACCGAGGTCATCCCCCAGACTGCGTAGTCGCTTACCGCCAAACAACACCAAAACGATTATCAAAATTATCAGCAAAGAACTGACGCTAATTCCACCCATTCCCATCGTAAAAACCCTCGTGTTAATGACCGTTTCACTGGCCGAATACAATACAACTACTGCTGCCGCTGAGCTTTCTCTTCCAATCCAGACAAACCAAATCTACGTTGCAATTCGATTATCACCGCCTGCGGGCTGAGCCCCTCGTGGGCAAGCAACACCATTAAATGAAAACAGAGGTCTGCAGTCTCGGCAACAATTGCGCCAGGCTCACCATCTTTACCGGCCATCACCACCTCAGTGGCCTCTTCACCAATTTTTTTGAGTATTTTGTCCACCCCACCAGCATAGAGTGACGCCACATAAGAACTCTCTGGATCAGCCAGTTTACGGGATTCGAGAACCTCCGCAAGCTGCTCCAGCACGCCCCCGGAAGCACTCTCCGTCAGGTCACCCACTAAAACCACCCACCCCATTTCCAGCCAAATCAACCATCCGACACTCCGTATAAATCTTCAGGTAGCCGCAACACCGGTTCAGTAGATTGCCACTGATTATCGGCATCAAGCTGGCGAAAAAAACAACTCTCCCGGCCAGTATGACAAGCGATACCCCCCTCCTGTTCAATCTGCAAAAGCAATGTATCACCATCACAATCCAGACTTACGCTGATAATCCGCTGTCGATTACCAGAAGTTTCTCCTTTCTTCCACAAAGCCTGCCGCGAGCGCGACCAGTAAACCGCATAGCCGCCGGAGACACTCTGCTGCAGCGATTCTGAGTTCATCCACGCCATCATTAGCACGCGCCCGGAACGATAATCCTGGGCAATCGCTGGCAGCAGGCCGCGCTCATTCCAGGTGACCTCGGCCAACCAATCAGGACTTGCGTTCACCTCGCTTCCCGCACAATTATTCCAGCCGCTGCCATCGCCTGCTTGGCCGAATGGATAGAGTACTCACCAAAATGGAAGATGCTGGCAGCCAAAACAGCGTCAGCACCGCCATCACGAACGCCCTCAACCAGGTGCTGCAGATTACCGACGCCGCCCGAAGCAATCACTGGAATCGGAACAGCATCGGCAACCGCCCGGGTGAGCGCAAGATCGAAGCCCTCTCGGGTTCCATCCCGGTCCATGCTGGTTAGTAAGATCTCACCAGCACCGAATGCCACCATTTTTTTTACCCATTCAACCACGTCTATTCCGGTAGCCTGGCGACCACCGTGAGTAAACAACTCCCAGTGATCAGCACCGACTTGCTTCGCGTCCACCGATACTACGATACATTGCGACCCAAAGTGCTGAGCAGCTTCACGGACAAATTCTGGCCGATTTACCGCAGCGGTATTAATCGCCACCTTGTCAGCACCGGCATTGAGCATACGCCGAATATCTACCAATTCCCGGATTCCCCCGCCGACGGTCAGTGGAATAAATACCTGATCAGCCACCTGCTCAACGATATGAACGATAGTTTCACGGTCATCAGAACTTGCAGTAATGTCGAGAAAGACAACTTCGTCGGCCCCGACATCGGAATATCGCCGGGCCACTTCAACCGGGTCACCTGCGTCGGCAATATCGACAAACCGGACCCCTTTGACCACTCGCCCGGCATCAACATCCAGACAAGGAATAATACGTTTACAAAGCGGCATTTATCTACCTGTCAGACTGGTCCAGAAAAAATTGCATCAAACTAGTACTTGTTCACGATAAGCGGCGGCACCATCAGGAACGAACTCGCCATCAACTACTGGCTACCCGCTCCAACGCGGTTTTAAGATCCAGCGTACCTTCGTATATGGCACGCCCGATAATCACACCGCGTACACCTTCTTCTTCAATCGCACACAGCGCATCAATATCATTCATATCGGTTACCCCGCCGGACGCGATAACCGGAATGGTAATAGCCGCCGCCAACTCAACCGTAGAATCGAGATTAACGCCCTGCATCATGCCATCACGACTAATGTCAGTAAAAATAATTGCTTCAACGCCGTCCTGCTCGAAGTGTTTGGCCATGTCGACCACATCGTGATGGGATAACTTTGACCAACCGTCCGTCGCCACTTTGCCATTCTTTGCGTCCAGCCCGACAATGATATGGCCGGGAAACTCAACACACACATCACCAACAAAGTGAGGTGCATTAACGGCTTTGGTACCTAGAATCACAAAACGGACACCGGCATCGAGATAAGCCTCAATACTATCTTCGTCGCGAATTCCGCCACCAACCTGAATTTCCATCTCTGGAAGGGCTTCGACCACTTCGTGGATCACCCCTGCGTTTTCCGGCTTACCACTCACCGCACCATCCAGATCCACCATGTGCAATCTGCGGGCCCCCGCATCAAACCATTGCTGGGCCATTTCTACGGGGCTATCAGAAAACACAGTGACATCGTCCATTTCACCCTGACGTAAGCGCACACATTGGCCGCCTTTCAGGTCAATCGCCGGAATCAACAACATTATTACCTCCCTCCCTAGTTACCAGGTCCCATCCCAACTCAGAAAATTCTTTAATAACTGTAATCCATCATGGTGACTTTTCTCAGGATGAAACTGCACCGCGAAAATATTATCGCGCGCTGCAGCGGCCGCAAATTCAATGTCGCCGTACTGACAGGCCCCACAGAGATCATCATCATTAGCCGTATGCACGAAATAGCTGTGAACAAAATAAAACCATGCTGCATCGGGAATGTCACGCCAAAGTGGATGATCACGGCGCTGATCAACGGTATTCCAGCCCATTTGCGGAATTTTCGCCCGCTCTCCCCCATCTATCATTTTTTCCGGAAAACGCAGCACCTGCCCGGGAATCACTCCCAGACCCTCTACACCGCCGTCTTCTTCACTGAAGTCAAACAATGCCTGCAACCCAAGGCAGATACCCAGCACCGGCTTACTTAGCAACAGCTCACTCAATTCGTCGCGAAGCCCATGCTCCTCAATGTGGCTAAAACAACTGCCAATAGCACCCTGACCAGGAAACACCAGGCGATCCGCAGCACGCAACATAGCCAGATCATCGGTAACCAGCACCCGGTCTGCGCCAACATGCTCAAAAGCCTTGGCAACCGAGCGCAGATTACCCATACCATAATCGATTATGGCGACAGTCACATTACCGCTCCGATTGCGCAAGAACCAATAGATGCCGTCCTCACTGGGGAAATACAAAGACAATCAACACAGTCATTAACACACATTTTGAACACGCGGAGAATGAACCGCTAGAGACTACCTTTGGTTGACGGGACGACACCCGGGGCTCGCAAATCAGGGGTAAGCGCCGCTCTCAACGCACGGCCAAAAACTTTAAACAATGTCTCGGCAATGTGATGACTGTTGGCGCCGCGGAGATTATCCAGGTGCAACGTGACCTGCGCATGGTTTACAAAGCCCTGAAAAAACTCAAACACCAGTTCGAGGTCAAATTCGCCAACCCGCTGAGTTGGAAACTGGGCGTAAAACACCAGACCGGGCCGACCAGAAAAGTCCACCACACAACGCGACAGAGCCTCATCTAAAGGAACATAAGCGTAGCCATAACGAGTGATACCGGTCTTATCACCAACCGCTGACGCAACCGCCTGGCCAATAGTGATACCAATATCCTCTACGGTGTGATGCCCATCTATTTCGAGATCACCCGTTGCTTTAATTTGCAGGTCGATCAAACCATGCCGAGCAACCTGATCGAGCATATGATCCAGAAACGGTATGCCGGTATCAACCTGCGCCTTACCGGTACCGTCCAGGTTCAAGGACACGTGAATCTCAGTTTCCTGAGTTTTTCGGTCAATCGTTGCCGTTCTTTGCATGCCGTTCATGGTTTCTTTAGGATATTTAATAAGGACAAATTTATAGGCGCTGCAGATTCTATAGCAATCTCATCACGCCGGCGATAACGGAACGACAGCCTGATGGATGAAGCGTTTAGTGGTTGGACGATATCCGGTAGCGGGCAGCGGCAGCATGACCCGGTAGCCCTTCTGCATCGGCCAGCAAGCCGGCAATTTTCCCTAGCTCGGCAGCCCCTTGCTGGGTACACCGAATGACACTGGTGCGCTTTTGAAAATCGTACACGCCGAGGGGCGAACTAAACCGCGCCGTGCTTGATGTCGGCAGCACATGGTTCGGGCCAGCGCAATAGTCGCCAACCGCCTCGCAACTGTAGTGGCCCACAAAAATGGCGCCCGCATTACGAATTTTTGGCATCAACGATTCAGGATCCTGCACTGCCAGCTCCAGGTGTTCCGGTGCAATTCTATTGGCCAGGTCGACCGCCTCAGCCATATCGGCCACGTGAATCAATGCACCGTGGTCGCGCAGGGCCGCTGCAATAATTTTCTGGCGGGGCATCGTTGGTAATAATCGCGTAATTGCTGCGGCAACGGCGTCGATGACACCGCTATCAGGGGAAAGCAAAATCGCCTGAGCCATCTCGTCATGTTCAGCCTGCGAGAACAGATCCATCGCCACCCAGTCAGGATTCGCACTGGCGTCCGCTATTATCAGTATCTCTGATGGCCCTGCGAGCATATCGATACCTACCCGCCCATAAAGCAACTGCTTAGCCGCTGCCACATATCGATTGCCTGGCCCAACAATTTTATCGACTGCCGATACTGTTTGCGTACCCAACGCCAGCGCGGCAACTGCTTGTGCGCCGCCGAGACAGAACAACTCATCGACCCCAGCAATTGCTGCCGCCGCTAGCACCGTATCATTGAGTTCACCGCCCGGGGTAGGACTGGTCATGATAATTTTTTCGACACCCGCGACTTTCGCTGGAATTACGTTCATCAAAACGGTTGAGGGATAGGCCGCTTTGCCCCCGGGGACATAAACACCAACACGCTGCAGCGAAGTGACCTGCTGCCCCAACTGGTTACCCAGCGAATCGGTAAACTGCCAGGACTCAGCCAATTGGTGCCGGTGATACTCACGCAACCGCTCCGCAGCCCGCTCTAATGCACTAACGATCGCTGGCTCCAGCATAGCCAGCGCCTGCTCGATACGCTCCGGCGCGACCCTCAACATCGCTACATCGGCAACATCAAACTGGTCAAATTCAGCGGTATACGCCAACAACGCCCGGTCACCCTCCCCTTCGACGGCTTTTATCACCTTCGCAGCAACCAGCAGCGCTTGCTCATCACCGGCCCCACGCTTAGCCAGCAACCCGGCTATTTCTGACTCGAACTCAGCCGCCGTTGTGGCAAGCAACCGTGCCAACCCCATCACTCTTCCCCCACCACTCCGCGCAACTTGGATAACAATTCAGTGACCTGCTGGTGGCGCATTTTCATCGACGCTTTATTAACTATTAACCGCGAACTAACCTCCATCACCAGGTCGGTTGCCTCCAGTCCATTAGCTTTGAGAGTGTTGCCGGTCTCAACCAGGTCAACGATATAATCTGCCAGGCCCACCAGGGGAGCTAACTCCATCGATCCGTATAACTTGACGACCTCAGCCTGAATGCCTAGGCGAGCAAAATAGTCATGGGTAATATTGACGTATTTAGTCGCCACTCGCGGGCGAACCGAAGTCTGTGGCTGCTCACCTTTTAGTGCAGCCACCATCATTCGGCATTTGGCGATCTGCAAATCCAGTGGCTCGTAGAAACTACTGCCTCCGTACTCAACCAGTACATCTTTGCCAACAACGCCCATATCTGCCGCACCATATTCGACATAGGTGGGGACGTCCGTTGCTCGAATAATGATGAACTGCACATCTTCACGATTGGTATTTAAAATCAGTTTTCGACTGCGCTGATCCTCTTCGGTCGGAGCGATACCGATCTTGGCAAACAGCGGCAACGTATCGTCAAGAATGCGCCCTTTGGAGAGCGCAATACGCAGTGGCAATATCAAGCGGGCACCCGTTTGACATTGCCACCGAGTAATTCGAGCTTCTCCTCGATACACTCATAGCCACGATCTATATGGTAGATGCGGCTTATATGGGTCTCGCCCGTCGCCACCAGCCCCGCTAGCACCAGGCTCGCAGAGGCGCGCAGATCGGTGGCCATAACCGGGGCGCCCTGTAGGCTCTCGACGCCTTTAACCAATGCAGTATTGCCTTCTAGCGTGATATTGGCACCGAGGCGCAGCAATTCCTGCACATGCATGAAGCGGTTTTCAAAGACAGTTTCGGTTACGGTACTGCTACCTTCTGCAATCGTATTGAGCACCATGAACTGGGCCTGCATATCGGTAGGTAACGCCGGATAGGGCGCGGTGTGGATATTGACGGCCTGAGGTCGGCGGCCTTCCATATCCACCTCAATCCAGTCTTCACCACACTCGACTTTAGCACCCGCATCACGCAATTTTTGCAGCACTACTTCCAATAGTTTCGGGTCCGTATCCCTAGCCTTAACCCGGCCACCGGTCACTGCTCCTGCCACTAAATAGGTGCCGGTCTCGATTCGATCGGGCAATATTCGATGACGAGTCCCCCCCAGCCGAGATACCCCTTCGACAACAATCCGCGAAGTTCCCGCGCCGGTTATTTTCGCGCCCATCGCAATCAGACATTTCGCGACATCGGCGACTTCTGGTTCCTGCGCCGCGTTTTCGATCACCGTCTCACCATCAGCTAGCGTGGCGGCCATCATCAGATTCTCGGTCGCTGTGACCGATATCGTTTCGAGGACAATGTGGGCGCCTTTCAATCGATCGGCCCGCGCGATGATATAGCCGTTTTCCACCTGTATATCTGCACCCATCGCCTTGAGGCCATCAAGATGAATATCTACCGGCCGCTGGCCAATCGCACACCCCCCGGGCATTGAGACATGAGCTTCGCCAAAACGAGTCAATAATGGCCCCAGCACCAGTATGGAAGCCCGCATGGTTTTTACCAGCTCATACGGGGCGTAAAAATTATTGATGGTGCTGGTATCCACCTCAATATTGAGAAACTCGTCGACCACCAGCGACACGCCCATACGACCCAGTAATTCCATCGTCGTTGTCACGTCGTGCAGATGCGGCACATTGCAAACCGTTATCGGCTCATCCGCCAGCAGTGTCGCGGCCATAATCGGTAGGGCCGCATTTTTAGCACCAGATATGCGAATTTCGCCATCTAACCGGCAACCGCCGGTAACTATCAGTTTATCCACAGCACTCTCTTTATCCAGCGCCAGCGATCCTGTAACTGGATCGTGAAACGCGCTTCACGTTTACAACAGAAACGAATCGGCCACCTTGACGGTGGCCGATTCGTTGACCATAAAACAGAAAATTATTGCGGCTCGACGCCCTTAACGGAATCGATTATCGACTGCAGGTCGCCACTTTCATAGAGGTCGGTGAGGATGTCACTGCCACCGACAAACTGACCTGCCACGTAGAGTTGAGGAACCGTGGGCCAGCTGGAATAATCTTTTATCCCCTGACGCACCTGATCATCAGAAAGCACGTTAACGGTTTCGTACTCCGCACCACACGCCTCTAAAATTTGAATTGATTTCCCGGAAAAGCCACACTGCGGGAACATCCGATCGCCCTTCATAAACAGCACAATCGGCACTTCTTCTACAAACGCCTGAATTCGTTCAAGTATTTCCATTCTGGTCACCTTTTCGGTTACTGGTTAGCCTGTCGCCATGCATCCTGGGTAAAGGTCTTTAACGACAACGCATGAATAGAGTCGTTCGCCATCTCTTCTTTAATTACGCCGTAAACCAGCTGGTGCTGCTGAATCAGCGACTTTTCGGCAAACTGGTCACATATCACCTTAGCCTCAAAATGGCGTCCATCGCCCTCAACATGGGCCTCAGCACCCGCCAGCCGGCTTTCGATAAACTCTTTTATTGCATTACATTCCATTCAGGTTTTACTCTGTTAAGACTGATTGATAAATCTTGATAAATCCGACTTTCAGTGAGTGTAACTAAGCGCCCGCCTTGAATACCACTCATCGGAGCAGGCACCTGGCTAGGTACGCAACTTATAACCGCTGCGCAACATTATCAGCGACAGTATACCTAAGATCGCCAGAGCCCCGCACATCACCCCAACGCCCAGCTGCGGCGCGACATCCGACTGACCAAAAAAACCGTAGCGAAAGCCGTCGATCATATAGAACAGTGGGTTAAATTTCGACACCGTCTGCCACACTGCTGGCAAAGAATGAATGGAATAGAACACGCCGCTAAGAAAAGACAATGGCATGATCACAAAGTTCTGAAAAGTCGCGGCATGATCAAATTTATC
>QNFC01000037.1 GCA_003645395.1 Gammaproteobacteria bacterium | reverse complement strand
TTTCGATCTTGTTGGATTACCGCTCTGCCCATGTCCTCATCAACGCCCGGATCGCAGTGACAAATGCCAGAGGTTGATCCAGAAACAGATGGTGGTGCGCCTCAGGTACTGGAATAAAAGGGGTGGAGTCCGGCAGCACTTCGTGCATGTAATCCAGGGTTTCGTTATCAAAAAACTTGCTCAGCTGGCCGTAGATAATTGCTAATGGCACGGTCAGCTGATCCGCCAACTCTGAGCCCTGGCCGAACATGCGTGTTTTGAAGGCGTTATCGTCGAATTTCCAGCACCAGCCTTCGTCGGTTTCAGTTAGTGAGTTTTTGGCGATGAAATCGAATATCCAGGAATTGGTGACAGGCTGTTCGGGCATCAGCCGGAAGCGCCCGACGGCGGTTTCAAAGTCAGGATAAAAACGTTTGTTCTGGAACGGCGAGCGGGCTTTGCCGCTCTCTTCCTGGGCGTCGGTTTTGGGTCGCAGCGGCGAGTCGAGCATTAACAGGTGTGAAAATCGATCAGGATGGGCAACGGCTACTCGTAGGGCAATGGCACCGCCCATGCTGTGGCCGGCGAGTACGGACTGGTTGTCTAACCCGGCGGCGCCAGCAACGGCGATGATTTCTGCAATATAGCTCTCCGCGGTGTATTCGTTGCGTCGGCCGCTGTCGCCCATGCCGCCTAAATCAAGCGCGACCACGTAGTAATCATCGGCCAGTAACGGCGCGATGAAGTCCCACCAATGCAGGTGAGCGCCGCCGCCGTGAACCAGCAGAATGCCGCGCTGTTGCGGGTTGCCCCAGGTGCGATAGGTGATGGCGGTGCCGTTAACATCGACTGTGTTGTCTCGGTGGGGGTGAGCAAGGGCGGCGGTGAACCAGGCAGGGGCTTCGTTTGTGGCTGCGGTCATTGGGGTTCCGTAGTGGTTGAAGTTTAGTTGTTTTGTATTTAGTTTTTGTCTGGCGATTGTAATCGAATGGTGGCGGTTGTTCGCAGGGTGGCACGGGTGCTTTTGGGTTCAACCGATTCGGAAAAACGTCAATAACGTCTGATCGGGTGACGTAAACTACTCGCGTTAGGGCCGAATTGACCTAATCACTAAGAATTCAGGAGGGGACATGCCGACAGCACAGATTAACGGAATTGATATTTATTACGAAGAAGAGGGCGAGGGAGAGCCGCTGGTGCTGGTGCATAACGTCATCGCTAATATTCATAGTTACGATTACAACTTTCCGGTGTTTGCCAGGAATTTCCGCACCATCCGTTTTGATCTGCGCGGGCATGGTCGTTCCTCAAAGGTGGATAACGAGGCCGATGCACCCGCTTACTACACTTACGAAAATACTGCTGAGGATCTCTATCAGCTGCTGCAACATCTGGGAATTGAATCCTGCTATTTGCTCGGCCAGGCTTACTGGGGGGTGAGCACGGTCAGCACCTTTTATGCCCGTCATCCGGAAATGGTTAAAGCGATCATTCCGGTCGGTTGTGAGTTGCTGGCCACTCCCGAAGGCACCGGGCTTTTCGACATGCTCACTGGGGAGTTGAAAGAGGGCTTTATCAAGCTTCACGAGGTCGCTCGCACCGAGGGCATGGAGGCAGTGTTTGAGGCCCGCAAAGAGACCAAAACCTTCTGGGGTGACAAGGTGTTTAACAGCCCGCACATTATGGAGCTGTTCAAGCAGATGTATAAGGAAACCTCGCCGATCACCTTTCTTAATTTTCCGCTGATGAGCCCAACACTAAAGCAGGAAATTGTCGATGCCTTTAATGATAACCAGGTGCCGATGATGATGATCATGGGCGAGCAGGACCCTGATCCGGCAAAGAATATCGCTATCATGAAACAGGATTACCCCAACTGTTACGGGGTTACTCTGTCCGATTGTGGCCACTATGTGGCGCTGGAAAACCCCGATGATTTTAATCGCGCGGTGCTGACCTTTATTGCTGGGGTGAAAACAGGGCTATATAGCTGAGGGTAATTTGATCTTTGGTTCTTACCGTCCGCGAGGCTGATGCACCGAGGTTGTCTTTGGTGCAAAGCAAGTGCTTTGGGGTGCGTGGGAATGGGATCTGGTTTGAGGTGGTGCGGTTTTTGGTAAGAGCGGCTTTAGCCGCGGCAGCGGCGGTCAGCGGAACCGTCTGGTCGCGGCTAAAGCCGCTCTTACGAAGCAACTGAGACATGAAAGGTACTGTTTCAGTAGGAACGACGTCAGTCACGACCAGAAGGCTCCAACAACTTCCTCTGTCGCGGCTGAAGTCGCTGTTACAGATGACGCCGATTATCGGCATCATCCGCGCCACCGTGGCAACCAGCCGGCGTCGCTAGTGCCGATTAAATCCCCGAGAAGGTCGCGCCGCCATCGACATAAAGCGTCTGGCCGCTAACAAAGTCGCTCAGTTCTGAGCAGAGATAGATCGCGCTGCCGACCAGGTCGTCCGGGTACTGTTCGCGGCCCAGGGCACAGACGTTTTTCATCTCGTCAGTAATCGCATGGGCGTCAAAATTCTCCATGATATCGAGTGACGCCTGAGACTGAATAAACCCGGGCGAAATGGTGTTGACGCGAATGCCCTCGGGACCAAGTTCTTTGGCCAGGCAGCGCGACAGGGTAGCGATAGCGCCTTTGCTGGTGACGTAATGCAATAAGTGGGCGGCACCCAGCGCCACGGTGTTGGAGGAGATATTGACGATCTTGCCGTAGTTCTGTTCACGCATGGCAGGCACCACCGCTTTGCAGCAGTTCCAGGCGCCTTTAACGTTGACCGCCATCATGTTGTCCCACATCTGTTCGTCGATCGCATCGAACGGCATCAGTTCAGCGCCTTTGGTTTTGTCGCTGGGGCCAAACAGGGCAGCGTTGTTAATCAGCCCATCGATGCGGCCATAGCTATCAAGCGCCGCAGCGGCCATGGCCCGGCAGCTGTCGATGTCGGTGACATCCAGCGCGACGCCTATTGCGGCGCCGCTACCCGCTGCTTCGATTTGTGCCACGGTATCGGCAGTGTCGAGAATGTCGGCGATAACGACGTTGGCACCCTGAGCGGCTAGTGCCAGGCTATACGCCTGACCAATTCCCCGCGCTGCGCCGGTGATGATAATGGTTTTTCCTGCCAGTAAATCGGCCATGCTGCTCTCTCCCTCTTTGATAGATGACGGCGTGCGCCGTAGTTTGATTTGCCGCAGATAGCCTACCGCAATTGCCGGCTTCCATTAAGATTAGCTTCGCGATTTACTAGATTAGAGAGAGGGGAGAGACAGAAGTGACCAAAGTGTCTGACCAAGATTCTGAACGGCGGGCGCCGGACCTGATAAATCCGTTTCAGCTTACGGCAACGGAGCTAACCGATACCGCCTTTATCGACGATCTGGGCGTAACTCGATTGCTCGACCAGATGCCGTTCAGTTCGCCAACCAGTCGTACCGTCGCTTTGCAAATGCTGGTTGAGCTAAGTTGCGACCCGGCTACGCTTGAGTATCGGCAACAGCTACTGGCCGACCTGGTTGAATCTGATTCTCTGCGGGCAGCTCTGCACCAGTTGCTGCGCGGGCTGCTGGTGATTAACAGGCAGAGTAATGAATTTGGTTGGGGCAGTGATCTACCCACCGGGTTAAGTCTGCTGCGAAACTACTGCCAGTTGTTGCGCGAGCCACCTGATTTTTCTACAGCTCAATCTGCCGGACTGCAGCAGTTAGCGGGCTTTCTGACTGCGCAAGCGGAGTCGACGCTGTTTAGCGAAATCGAGTCTTTTATCGACCAGATCAGCAATCTCGGTGGTCTGCAGTTGCGGGTGACGGTTGATGAAAAGGGCGTGCCGGCGGAAATCTCCACCCTGAAGTTAATGGGTGATGAGGCCGTGCAGACCCCAGGGTTTTTAACCTGGGGTGATGATGAATCTCCGCTGCACCGACGTCAGGCGCTACGCGATCAGGGTGGCCTGAACCATCTGGGTCAGCAGCTGCAGAATTTTCTGTCACGGGAATTTGTGGCGGTTATTTACCGATTTAATCAGGCGATTACGGAATTGGCCGGATTGTTATCGGCGGTGGATGTTTACTGGGCGATGGCCAGCTGCTTCGATAGCTGGCGGCAGCGCGGAATTGAAATTTGTCTGCCGGAAATCCTGCCGATGGAGCAGCGCTTGGCGCAGGTGATCGCCGCCCGTAATCCGCTGATTGAATCAGGCGACGACAAGTCAGCGGCCGGCAGTGAAATTATCGCTAATGATTTAAACCGCAGCGGTGAGCAGAACCTGCTACTCATTACCGGCGCCAACAATGGCGGTAAGACTACCTATATAAAGACAGCCGGGCTGATACAGCTGCTCGGTCAAAAAGGGCTTTACGTGCCAGCCCGCCACGCTCGCCTGAGCGAGGTTGATGCCATCTTTAGTCACTTTGTTGCGCCGGATGATATTGGCCGCGGCGAGGGGCGTTACCGCAATGAACTGCGGCGCATGCGTACCATTCTGGAACGTGCAACGCCCTATAGTCTGGTGATTCTAGACGAACCCTGCGGGGGCACCGATCATCGCGAGGGCCAGCGGCAGTCACGGATAATATTGAGCGCTTTTCACTTGCTCGGTGCAGCGACATTCTTTACCACCCACATGCATGAAATGGCCAGAGCCATGTCGGCGGATCAGTGGCCCGGAGTTCAGCTGTTGCAGGTGCTTACCGAGATGGATAGCGACAGCGGTGAGCTGAAATACCTTTACCGGATAACACCCGGTATCGCGCAGCGTAGCCATGGCGAACAGATCGCCGCGCAGTTGGGGCTTGGTGAGCAGGAGGTGTTGCAGGTGATCAGAGATCAGGCTGCCGAACGTGGATACCGGGGATTGTTGCGGGAGTGAACCACCGCGGACCCATGGCCGGGCAGGCCTGGGTCGCGGGTGGTAATTATGTTTCGCTGGTTGCCGCATCCTCGACGGCGATTATTTCGGACTCGATTGCGGCTTGCCGGGCCGCGACTTTCTGGTGGTCCGTGGCCAGCAGCATGTAAAACCCCGGCACGACATACAGGGTGAACAGGGTGCCGATACCCAGTCCGGTACTGATGACCAGGCCAATCTCAAACCGACTCACTGCGCCGGGGCCGGTGGCCAGCAGCAGCGGAACCATTGCCATAATCATTGCCAGGGTGGTCATCACAATCGGTCGCAGACGCACTGCAGCCGCTTGTTCTACCGCGATCCGTTTGGATAAGCCCTCTTTCATCTGTAGCTCATTTGCAAACTGGACAATGAGAATGCCATTTTTGGCAATCAATCCAATGAGCGTGATCAGTCCAACCTGAGTGTAAATATTCACCGAGGCGGCACCGAGCATGATGAACGCCAACGCACTGGCTATGGATAAGGGTACCGAAACTAGAATGATAAAGGGGTCGCGCCAGGACTCGAACTGCGCGGCCAATACCAGATAAATCACCAGCAGTGACATAAAAAAGGTCGACACCAGCGCCCCGGATTGGTCCATAAATTGGCGTGATGGACCCGTGTAGTCGTAGTGATAGCCTTTGGGAAATACCTCTTCAGCCACTTCAGTCAGCGCGTCGATGGCGTCACCGATGGAGTTCGGTGGAATCATCAGCCCTTCGATTTTGACGCTGTTAAGTTGTTGGAATTGGGTGCGTTTACCCGGTTCAACCCGATTTTCAAGCGTGACCACGGCTGACAGTGGCACCTGCTCTCCACTGGGGCTGGTCAGGTAATAGTTATTCAGCGCCTGCTGGTTGACCCTCGCCGAATCGGTGACCTGGGGGATCACTTTATAGCTACGGCCAGACAGGTTAAAGCGGTTGCTGTACTGGGTGCTGAGAAAGGTCGAGAGATCACGGCCGATCTGGGCCATGGTGATACCCAGGTCGCCAGCCCGTTCTCGGTTCACTACCAGCGTGGTTTTAGGGCGGGTGAAATCGACGTCCTTGCGCAGGAAGGCGAATTTACCGGTCTGCATCGACCGGCCGACAATTTCGTCGGCGATTTGGTCCATGTCGGCGTAGTCGGCCGCAGCGGTAATGATGAACTGCACCGGTAATCCACCGCCGGTGCCGGGCAGGCTTGGGGCGGGGAACACTGCTACCTGCAAACCGGCGATGTTACTCAGATCACTCTGTAACTGAACCTGTATTTCGCTCTGGCTGCGTTCGCGTTCGTGGCTGTTGGCCAGCGCAAAGCCGCCGAAAACCACGTTGGGTTGATTAGCAAAACCGAGTGTTAGAAAGCTGTGATCGTATTCATGAGTGTCGTAGAGTTTTTCGACGATATCCACCAACTCATTGGTGTAGGCCTTGTTGTAATTCAGCGTGGCTGTTTGCGGACCATGGCCCATGGCGAACAGGAAGCCCTGATCCTCTTCAGGTGCCAGTTCCTGCTGTGAGAGCATGAACATAGGGTAGAGACAGAGCAAAACCACGATGGCAAAGGCGAGTACGCTTGACGGGTATTCAAGCACCCAGTGCAGCCCTTTTTTGTAAAAACGAGAGAGGGCGTCGAACCACTTTTCCGCCAGCAACTCGAAACGACCGGGGTGCTCTTTGTCATGCAGCACTCGGCCGGCGAGCATCGGTGCCAGGGTCAGCGCGACCACGCCAGAAACCAGAACCGCCGCCGCCAGTGAAAAGGCGAACTCGGTAAACAGGGTGCCGATGAGGCCACCGAGAAATCCGATTGGCGCATAAACCGCCACCAGAGTGGTGGTCATGGCGATAATCGGCAGGCCGAGTTCGCGAGCCCCTAAAATGGCAGCTTGCATGGGCGTTTCACCGAGTTCAATGTGGCGGTGAACATTTTCCACCACAACAATGGCGTCATCCACCACCAGGCCAATTGCCAGTACCATTGCGAGCAAGGTGAGCATGTTGATGGAGTAACCCAGCATCAGCATGGCCGTGGCCGCCCCAATTAGCGACAGTGGCACTGCCAGCGCGGGAATCAACGCGGCCCGAACGGAGCCCAGGCAAAGCAGGATCACCAACAATACGATGATGACGGCCTCGCCGAGACCTCGCACCACTTCGTTAATCGATGCCTGAATATATTTGCTGCCGTCGTAGGACATGTCCGAGCCCATACCGGTAGGCAGGTCGGCGACTATCTCTTCGTAGACCACGTGCACATCTTTGGCCACGGTGAGCGGATTGGCGCCGGGCGCCAGTTCAACGGCGATGAACACTGAGTTGATGCCCTGAAACCAGTTGAGGGATTGGTAGTCTTCGGAGCCTAATTCAATGTCTGCAATATCGGCCAGTCGAACCAGGGTGCCATTGCGATTGGACACGACCAGACGATCAAAATCTTCAACCCGGCTGAGGTCAGTGGTGGCTTCGAGGTCAACGGTGACAAATTCACCCTTCACCGCTCCGACGCCGGAGAGGTAGTTGTTGGCCCGTAATACCTGGGTTACCTGGTCGCCGGTGATGTTCAGTGCAGCCATTTTTGCCGGGTCGAGCCAGATGCGCATGGCGTAGGAGCGTTTGCCGGAAATGTTGGCGCGACCGACGCCCTCTACAGCCTGTAGTTTGGGTTGTACTACTCGCAACAGGTAGTCATTAATCTGAGCGGGGCTGAAGGTGTCCTCGCTAAAAAACGGGATATACATCAGTGCGATAGCGCGCCCCGTTCGCGAGGTGATTACCGGGTCTTCAGACTCAGAAGGCAACACGCCGCGCTGGCTGGCGACCTTGGCCTGAATTTCAGATACCGCTGCGTTGGCGTCGTAATTGAGTTTCATGTGCGCCTCAATCACCGACAGCCCCTGGCGGCTGGTCGATGAGAGGTAATCAATGCCGGATGTTTCAGAAATAGCAGTTTGCAGCGGGGTAGTAATAAACCCCTTTATTAGCTCGCTGGAAGCGCCGGGGTAGACAGTGGTGACAGAAACCACGGTGTCTTCGGTTTGTGGAAACTGGCGCACTTCCATCGAACCCAGGGAGCGCAGCCCGATGACCAGAATCAGCAGGCTGACGACGCTGGCCAGCACCGGCCGGTTGATAAACAGATCAGTAAATTTCACTGCTATTGTCCTCGTTCGCCGGGTGCCGGTTTATCTGATATCAGCACGGTAATGCCATCACGTAATTTAATCTGGCCGGCGCTGACAACCTGGTCGTCTAGTTTTAGTCCACTGATAACTTCTATTCGACCGTTGCGGCGGTCGCCGGTTTGAATCTGCTTGCGCTCGACCGTGTGCTCATCATTTTCGGTGGAGATCACGAACACGCTATCGCCATAGGTGGTGTAGGTAATCGCGGTATTGGGCAGAGTAAGCACAGGTTTTATCTTACCGGTGAACAGGGTCACCTGGGTGAACATGCCTGGACGTAGCTGCAGCGCCGAGTTGTCGACTGTGGCGCGCACCTTGATGTTACGGGAGGCATCTTCAACCTGGGGATTGATCGCACTGATTATCCCTTCGAAGGCGCTGTCGGGATAAGCGTCTACGGCTATTTTCACCGTTAGCCCGACGCGCGCCGCTAGCAGGCGGCTCTCTGGCAGGGTGAAATCAAGATAGAGCGGATCGAGGGCCTGCAGCGGCACAATCGAAGAGCCGGTCGGCAGAAATTGGCCAAGATCGACCTGGCGAATGCCGAGCGTGCCAGAAAATGGCGCAACGATGCGCTTTTTGCCCAATATAGCCCGTTGCAATGCCACTGCGGCAACGGCCTGGTCCAGGTTGGCCTTAGCTTCATCGACCTCAGATTCTGATGTGTAAGCTTTGGTCGCCAGCCGGGTAGCGCGGTCAAATTTAATTTTTGCCAGGCGGTGGGCAGCGTGCAGGCGGCGTAGTTCCGCTTCATCGGTAATCGTATCCAGCTCGATTAACAGGTCACCGGCAGTAACCTGATCGCCGGACTTAAAATGAATGGCGCTAACCTTGCCGGCCAACTCATTGCTAACGGTCACGCCGCGTTTGGCAACCAGCGAGCCGACTGCTTTTATAAACGGCTGCCACTTTTCAATAACGACCCGCGTGCTGGCAACGGTCGGTGGTGGTGGCACATAGTGGTGCTCCATGGCGTAGGCAATCTGGCTAATGCGGCCGCCAAACAGCACGGCAAACATGCCCAGGGTGAGAGCAAGTACGATGAAAAGGCGTTTAACCATAGTGGCGAAAGTATCCTGGAGAGAATTTTGAAAACATACGGAAATGTCAGCGTGGGACCTGGGCTTCAACCCCGGCCAGCAGCTTCATTAATGCGGAGTTGAGCTCCTGCAGCGCATTGTTGGAAATTAGTTGATTTAGCATCGCCGCATCTGCGCTGAGAATCTCGGCGAGAGTGCTTTCAGCAGTATTGACCCCGGCTGGAGTGAGACGAACCCTCTTAATCCGTCCATCGAGCGGGTCGTCCTGGCGCTCAACCAGCTGCCGGTCTTCAAGTTGGTGCAGGACTTTGGTTAATCCGCCGGAGGTGATCAGTGTGCTGTTACGCAGAGCGGTTGGTGTGAGCTCATAAGGGGGTGCCATTTTCCTGAGCGTAATCAGCACGTCAAATTCAGAGCTGGTCAGGCCATGACTGGCTATCGTGGGCCGGCTGTGAGCCAGTAACAGGTCACTTAGACGCGCTACCGAGGTAACCAGGTCACAGGCAGGCGTGACTGCTTCGGGCCAATGGTCGACCATTTTTTCGCGAATTTGCCCAAGACTGTGGCAGTCGTTAGTCATCTATTAATGTGCCTGGCGGTGGTTATGAAGGGGTAGCGTGGAGGATGAATATTAACATAAAATCTTTCTAGAAAGGTATTGCTCAAAACAATAATCTTACAAAAAAGCTATCTAGATAGGTAATGTCGGATTGCATCAATCTATCTTGAGCTATCCGTCCGGTATTCGCGGATCAGGGCATAGAAGCGCTATTCGCAGGGCCGACTGACCGAATAGAAACCGCACACCGAGACGGTGGGCTAATTACGGGCTGGGTTATCTAAAGCAAAGCAAGAAGTTGCTCGCCAGTGTGGTCTGACCTGAGCCGGATACGGCTACCTGGCGGCGGTAACTATCTTCGCCGGCTTCGATACCACGACCAGTCATTGGCTTAATTCATTACGGTCTACGTTACGATGCAGCTAATGAACCATTAATGCAGAACAGCAATTGCACAGCCTGTGAGGGCGATGCCCATATAGACCAGGCTCATGGGGGTAATGACTTCACCTTTGCCAACGATTAGGCGGCTGAGCATGAGCATAAATAGTGGATCAAGTGAGATCAGAATGACCGCGACAGCAGTATTTTCCATCAGTTGAAGGGCGGAAAATGCAGCTAGCTGCCCGGCCGTGCTGAGCAGACCGGCGAACAACATTGGCAGCAGTGATGCTGGCGGGCCGAAATAGGC
>QNFC01000036.1 GCA_003645395.1 Gammaproteobacteria bacterium | reverse complement strand
GGGGCCGGCCCACGGGTTCAGGTGTGGGGAAAGTGGGGTCGCGATAGCTGCCGACTGCTATAGCTACCCCAATTTCCCAGAACCTGAAATGGTGGTCTGGACCTCATCAAAGCACGGCTGGGTAACGTATCCTGATGACTGGCTAAGTTCTGATACCCAGGAATTTGATCGGTCGAGTTGAATTTTAGGCAGGTTGTCTATTGTCTGGTTGTGGATCGATACCATGCCTCATCGAACTTAAGGAGATTAACATTGCCCAGAAAACTCATTGGTATCACGCTGTTTGTCTCATTTATTGCCATGGCAACCTCAGGCATGATGATGTTCGTTATTGAAAAACCATCGTTCACTATTCAAATGCACCCGGTGCACAAACTCTTCGGGTTAATAATGATTGCTGCAGTGGTGGGCCATCTCAGTTTTAACTACCGCACGTTGTTGAACTACGTAAAAACTACAGCCGTGGCTGTGTTGGGTGGCGTGCTGGTAGTGTTAATGGTGGTGCTCTACGGTGTCGCGCTTAATAATCAGGTGTCGGCAGAAATCGCCGAGCCGATGGACGCGCTGGCGGCCCAGGCAGAGCAGGGCGGCGAGTAATAATCGTTGGCAGCCGATAACGGCATGCAGAGTATTAAGTTCTATCAGATTGATGCATTCGCTGAGCGGCTATTTTCCGGTAACCCGGCAGCGGTGTGCGTGCTTGATGAGCCCATGGCAAATGATCTCTGCCAGGCTATCGCAGCCGAGAATAATTTATCTGAAACGGCCTTTGTTCATTTAGGGGTTGATGGTTGGCAGATTCGCTGGTTTACCCCCAGCGATGAGGTCGAGCTGTGTGGTCACGCGACCCTGGCTGCGGGGTTTGTGCTGATTGAGCTTGAGCGTGTGGGTGGGCAGAGCATTGAGTTTAGCTCTGCCGGCGGACCGCTGACCGTTAGCCGAGAGGGTAGCGACTATTGGCTGGATTTTCCCGCCTGGCCGCCGGTAGAGGTAGATGCCGATGCGAGATTACTGCCAGCGCTGGGGTTGAGCGAACAGGATTTGTACGGCCCGGTCATGATGAATAATGATTATCTACTGGTGCTGAAAGACCGAGCCGCCCTGCGGGCGACCACCCCCGATTTCACCCGATTGCTTGAAGTAGAGGGTCGTGGTGCCATCGTCACGGCGCCGGATGACGATTACGATTTCGTCTCCCGGTTTTTTGCCCCCAAAGTTGGCGTTAATGAAGATCCCGTAACCGGTTCTGCCCACTGTCTGTTAATCCCTTACTGGTCAAAACGCCTCAACAAAGTATCTTTGCGCGCCTATCAGGCGTCAGCGAGGGGTGGAGCTGTGAAGTGCCAAATGGTTGAAGTAACCGGAGGACAAAATCGTGTGCTCATCGGTGGCCAGGCACAGCTTTATCTTGCTGGCCGTTTACAACTGCCGAGTTAGGTTGCGTCTGTTCAGTGTTGGTGAAAGGTTATTGAGTAACATTAGGGTACTTGGACCAGCACACCAATGAATCACGCTTGAGGCATTACCGATCCAGAGCAGAACCGATAGAAATAAAAGGCGGTAGGCTTTGGCCTGTTTCTCAGTGCGTTAACAGATAGACCCTGGGAATTCATAGCCCCGAAACCTGCGAGCGTATCACTCAGTTGTCGTTTACCCATGCTGGCCTTATTATCCGGGTTGCACAGACCCGATCAGAAAAAGAATTTCACCCCGGCGAACGGTCCCTTGAGGGTAAGTTTGTCCAGGCCATCACCAATCTTCCAGCTAAGATGACGATAGCCGAAGACCGCATCGACCTTATCGAATTTATAGTTCAATCCCCAGCGCATCTGCCAGGTAAAGTCAGAGTCTCCCGCACCTGCATCTGCATAGTAGTTGATATACCACTTATCAGTCAGATCCACCTTGCCCATCAGCCCGGCGACCCCATCCCATATATCACCGCCTACAGAGGTCTTCACCTTGACGGGCCCGACTTTCACCGAAATAGGGATATCAATATCCAGGTAACGTGCGCCAACTAGCAGGTCAAGATGGTACGCGTCATTCTGCATTATGGTGTAACCACCGGCTAACGATATGACCCATGCCTCCAGTTCCCAATCGAGTTTTCCTGGAAGTGGTCCACTCGGCCCAGGCACAGCGAGTTTGTCATCGTCCCCTAAATCCAGATAAAGGATGTCAGACATCGCACTCCACCGGCCCTTGCGAGCACCAAGAATGACCATTGCGCCCATATCTAGATCATCGAGAATATCTTTGAAACTCATATGCACATTTGCACCACCATCAGGCTTTGCGTCCAGGGATGCACCCCAGAGATAGACCTCCGCACCGAAATTCCATTTGTCACTGTCGGATACAATTTCAGCATTACCTGAAAAAGAGGCCAATAGCAGAGAACCCGTCATGATCAGAGTGAGGAATGAGCGATGAAATTTCATAGGTGTTTTCTCAGTTTTCCCAGGTTGTTTAGCGACCCGGCAGGCATTAAAAATTGCTGTAACCGATGCATTAGGGGCACCGGATAAAGAGGGGTTTAGGTAGGCGAAGTCTACATGTATAGGCAAAACAGTACTAGTTAGTCGCTCTATCCCTTAAGTGTAGTTATCTGCTTGTCGGCAGTCGATCACATGTTAATAGAATTGATTGTCTCTCGCTGCATTGTGCACTGCACCGCCTCGGTGGTTTAAAAGCACGCGGAGGGAATTGCTCAGGGTGGCAATACACTCGAAGAACGATGAGTATGATGGGGTAGCGACACCTATAAACTAAAGGAGTATTCCAACATGGTTGCAACGACCGCGGATGCGCTGGTTATCGGAGGAGGACTGGCGGGAATCGTGACCGCTATCGAATTACTGGAACACGGCAAGCGTGTTGTGCTGGTGGATCGAGCTGAGCGCGAAATTTTCGGTGGACAGGCCCGCGAAGCGCTTGGCGGGATGACTTACACCGGTACTCCGCAGCAGGCTCGGGCTGGTATTAAGGACTCTGCTGATTTGGCTTATGAGGACTGGATTCGTTACGGCATGTTTAACGATGAAGATGTCTGGCCAAAGGCGTGGGCGCGGGCCTATGTCGACCACTGTGTTGAGGACATTTATTTCTGGCTACGTGGCCGGGGACTCCGATTCTTGCCGATAATCACCTGGGGCGAACGCGGCATGACCGAGGTCGGCAACTCGGTGGCACGCTACCATTTGCTATGGGGCGGCGGTTACACGCTGGCCCTGCGCATGATCGAGCAGCTTAAGCCCCACGAGGATCGACTCACATTGCTGTTTAACCGCAATGTGCAGGGGCTGACCCAAATCGGCGACAGTGTGACCGGTTGTTATGGGGTGATCGAACCCGATGACGAAGAATTCGAGATTAAGGCGGAAACCACGATTGTGGCCACCGGTGGCGTCGGCGGCGATCTGAGCCTGGTACGCAAACTCTGGCCGGAGGAATGGGGCCAGCCGCCGGAAACCCTGCTCACCGGTGCGCATAAATTTTCTGACGGCAAGATGCACCAGCAGGTCAGAGATATCGGCGGCAATGTCACCCATCTGTCACGAATGTGGAATTACGCAACCGGTTTTCATCATCCGCAGCCACGTAAACCGAACCATGGCCTGGCGCTATTGCCACCGCGCTCGGCAATTTGGGTGGATTACCAGGGCAAGCGGATTGGTCCGGAACCGTTAATGGGCGCGTTTGATACCCGCTGGACCTGCGAACGGGTAAGTCAGCAGCCGCATGGCTATTCGTGGAGCATTCTCAACCGAAAGGTGGTGGAGAAAGAGCTGATGATCTCGGGCTCTGAACACAATCCGGCGCTACGTGACCGCAAGCTGTTTACCTTTTTAAAAGAGAACCTGCTCGGTAACAAGCGGGTTTTTAACTACCTGGCTAACGAAGTGGCCGACGCGGTGACCGCTAATACGCCGGAAGAGCTGGCAGCCAAAATGAATCAGGTTAGTGGCAAAAACGACGTTGATGCGGCAGCTTTGCGCAGCACGATAGAAGCCTACGATGCCGAGATTGAGCTGGGGCCAGAACTCACCACTGACAAGCAGATAAAACGCATCAAAATTTTGCGGGAGTGGAAAGGTGATCGGCCTAAGGTGTGTAATTTCCAAAAGATAGGTGATCCTGGCGCTGGTCCGCTGATGGCGATCCGCCAGTTTATTCTCTGCCGCAAAAGCCTGGGCGGCATTCAAACGGACCTCGACGGCCGGGTTTTGAAAGCCGATGGCACCGCGATTGAAGGACTCTATGCAGTCGGCGAGGCGTCGGGCTTTGGCGGTGGCGGCAGCAACGGTGTGCGCTCGCTGGAAGGGACCTTCCTGGCCGGCTGCATATTGACTGGCCGTTTTACCGGTCGGGCAATTGGTAAGGCAGGGTGACCGGTGGGGCTAAACAACTGCTCGCCGAGCATTGACCAGATAAACGCTATAGACCACCAGCGCACCACCGCCTGCTAGACTCCATGTCAGTGATTCACCAAGAAACAGCGTGCCAACCGTAATTGAGACCAACGGCACCAAAAAAGTATTGGCAGAGATCCGGGTCGCATCCACCGCCTTAATCAGGTTAAGCCAGATAAGCCAGGAGAAGGCCAGGCCGACGATGGAACCCCAGATTAGCGCCCCAAAAAATGGCAAATTCCAGCTAACTTGGGACCACTGTTCGCCCAGGATCTGACCAGAGAAAATAATCAGCCAGCCACCGATGAAAAAAGGCAGGGAGATAAACCAGTAAATTGACGATGGATTGGCCCGTTTTAACCCCACCGTGCCAATGGCCCAGGCCACCGCCGAAAGTAGCGCCATCAAGACGCCATAAATAGAAATGTCGCCCTGAATGCCGCGGTAGCTGATAATGGCCACGCCCACAAAGCCAAGAATGAGTCCGGCCAATTTTTTCCTGGTCAAAGTTTCGCCCAGCAACCAGTGAGCGAGTAGCCCGACGACAATCGGCTGGATGTAAAGTAGTACTGAGGCGAGCCCTGCGGGCAAATAAAAGACTGAAATAGTGGAGAGACCAAAAAACAGGCCGACATTAAATACTGTGGAGATAGTCAGTGCTGGCCAACTTGCGCGCAGGTCGATCGATTCCCTGTAATAGAGCGCAAGAGAGGCTAGAAAAATCGCGCCGATTACTGCCCGTAGGCCGGCAAATAGTAGCGGCGGCGAATACTGCAGGCCGATTTTCATTACCGGATAACCCAGCCCCCAGATTAGAATAAGCAGGGCGAGAAACAGGTTTGGCCGACGACTGATGATGCTCAAATTAATTCACGTAAAAAAGATATGCGGGAAAATGAAGCCCGCTAATGTAGCAGGTTGATGATGGCTACCTCGGTTTACGATTTGCACGCCCACTCCACCTGCTCAGACGGGGCATTGAGCCCGACTGATCTGGTAACCCGTGCGGCAGGCAGGGGAGTTACCCACCTTGCGTTGACGGATCACGACACGCTGGCTGGCCTCGCCGAGGCGCAAATGGCGGCCACCCATAATGGTATTGAGCTGATAAATGGGGTTGAGATTTCAGTCACCTGGCAACGCAAACCACTGCATATCGTCGGGCTTGGTTTTGATATCGGTGATCCAGTCCTGAATAGTTTGCTGGAAGAACTACAACTGACGCGACGCCAACGAGCGGAAAAAATCGCCGCTAAACTGGCGAAAAAAGGAGTCAAAGAACCACTGGAACACGCTAGCCGTCACGCCCAGGGGCGCCTGATAACTCGTCCCCATTTTGCTCGTTGTTTAATTGAGCAGGGGTTCGCCACGGATTTCGAATCGGCGTTTGCCAACTATCTTGGGCAGGGTAAACCCGGGTTTGTTTCTACGGAATGGGTGAGCATGGAAAACGCCCTGGAGGCGCTACATGGTGCCGGTGGGGTGGCAATTATTGCCCACCCAAGGCGTTACCGATTAACCCATAGCTGGATGCGGAGATTGCTGGAGGCATTTAAAGCCATGGGTGGTGAGGCGGTCGAAGTGGTGACCGGTGGCGGCTCCCCGGGAGATGTCGAGGCGATGACCCAGCTAGCAATCAAATTCGATCTGCTCGCTTCGGTTGGTTCTGATTTTCACGACCCGATAAACCCCTGGATAGAGCTGGGCAAACTAGCTCCGTTACCCGCGGCGTTAGTGCCTGTATGGAAAGCTTTGAGCCGGCCTGTGCAGAATAAATTGGCGGAATCTACGCTGGTCTAGCTGAGCCGATCACTATAGAATAGGCGGCTCTGTGGATGGAGCATTAGCGACCTTAAGAGTCGCGCTTTTTTAAAACCGGTATAAAAAAAATAGTAACTACCCGGTCTTAACTTCTAATCTGAACCTGTCGATAAGCATGGATTGAATACCCGGACGGTGGTTGATTGTCTCGGGAATTCAAAGCATATTACGATACTTAATCACTGACCGGTTGGTCAGTCGGTAACAAACCTAAGCCTGAGTAGTTCATAACGTGCAAAAAAAAATAACTCTCGTACTACCTCTGTGTATATTCCTATTGACGGCCTGCAGTGATGATGCCGAACAGGGCCCGACCGGCCCAAGACCAGTATTAATTACCATGACCGAGGTGGTTTCGGGAACCACCGAAGAGCTGGAGGTAACGGTTGGTCGGATTGAAAGCAAGGCTGAGCCGTTGGTCGCTGCCGAAATTGACGGTCGTATCACTCATATTGACGCAGAGATCGGCGATGTGGTCGTGGCCGGTGACCGACTTGCGCAGATAGACCCAGAAGATTATCGCCTCTCACATCAATCAGCGCAGGCTGACGTTGACCGGCTAACTGCCATGATCAAGCAGCAACAACGGCTGGTTAATCGCTATCTTCAATTACGTGAAGATGAATTTTTTGCCGAGAATACACTTGATGCCGCCTCGTCAGAACTGGACGTATTGAAAAAGCAGAAGTCATCGGCCATAAGCCGGCTAAATCAGGCGAAGCGCAATCTCAGTCGCGCCAATGTAACCGCCCCCCTAACCGGCGAAATTAGCGATCGCCTGGTTAATCTAGGGGATTACGTAAAACGTGGGAATCCTCTGTTCCGAATATCCACCGACGAGTACCTGCGCATTGTTTTGCCTTATCCTGAAAAACTTGCCGACAGGCTAAAAACCGGTCTGACAGTTCGACTTGAAAGTGCCACTGCAATGGGTACGCGGGTAGAGCGAAAGGTCACCGAAATTCGACCCACCATCGGTGATTTTAGTCATGCAGTCGATATCATTATCGACATGCCTAACCCGGGTAACTGGCGTGCCGGCGGCACCATTAATGGCGAACTGGTGATGAACGTCATCGAGAATGCGGTACTGATTCCGGAAACAAGCGTGGTGTTGCGGCCAGCGGGACACGTCGTCTATGTACTGAATGAAACTCTGGATAGTGTCGAGGAGCGCCCCGTCGAAACGGGTGTGCTCACCCGTGAGTTGCTTGAAATTCGCAGCGGTTTACAGGCGGGCGAGAAAGTGGCGGTCGATGGTGCGGGCTTTTTAACCAGCGGCGCCGTAGTCAGCGTGCAGCAGAGGTAAGAAGATATGAATCTGCCAGAGTTAGCAATTCGACGCCATGTGTTGACCTATATGGTCAACGGTCTGTTGGTCCTGTTTGGAGTTATCGCCTTCTTCGAGCTCGGTGTGGCGCGGATGCCCAACGTGGATATTCCGTTGATTACCATCACTACGGTGCAGCCGGGCGGCAATCCCACCGTAATCGATACCAGCATCACCAATATTATTGAGCGCAAGGTCAATAGTATTCCCGGTATCGACTTTGTGAAGTCCAGTTCCACCCCGAGTGTGTCGGTGGTGCGGCTGAACTTCAAGTTGAGTAAAGACATCGACGTTGCCTTTAACGAAGTGCAGACCAAGGTTAACCAGATACTGACTCAGTTACCTGCTGATGCCGATCCACCGGTTATCGCTAAGGTCGAGACCGACGCTCAGGCGGTTATATGGCTACACCTGCAGGGTAACCGCACTATTCAGCAGCTCAACATGTACGGCCAGAATGTACTGCGTCGACAGCTGGAGAAGATCGACGGAGTCGGCGATATTTTCATCGGCGGCATGCGCGAACGTACGCTACGGGTCGAATTGCAACCCGATCGCCTGATTGCCATGGGTATGACCGTACAGGATGTGGTCATGGCATTTCGCAACGAGCACATCCTGTTGCCGGGTGGGTTTCTTACTTCTGCCTCATCGGAGCGCCTGCTGAAGCTTGACCTCGAATATCACAGTGCTCGAGAACTCGGTGAAATCGTCATCGGCTATGTCGATGGCAGTGCTATACAGCTTGATCAGGTAGCCGATATCGTTGACGGCGTATCTGACTTTCGCCAGGTAATGCGTCGCAACGCAGAGCCACTGGTGGGGCTGGGCGTGGTCAAGGTATCCGGCGCTAATACCGTGGCCATCATTGACGAAGTAAAAAGGGTGGTGAAGGAGGAAATTCGCCCGCAACTACCGCCAGGCATGACCATTAAATTTGGCAGTGACCAATCAAGCTACATCCTTGCCATCGTTCTGGCGCTGCAGGAGCATCTGATACTCGGCACGCTGTTGGCCGCCGCGATAGTGTTGCTGTTTTTACGTAATTTGCGCGCCACGCTGATTATTACTGCGGCGATTCCCGTGTCGCTATTCGCTGCAATGGCGGCGATGTACTTTCTTGGTTACACCTTTAATTCCATGTCACTGTTGGGACTGCTGCTGTTGGTCGGAGTGGTGGTCGATGATGCCATTGTGGTGGTGGAGAACATTTATCGACACCGGGAAGATATCGACCCTAACCCGATGTCGGCCGCCGTGAATGGCACCGGGGAGGTTGTCTTTGCGGTGCTCGCGGCGACAGCTTCCCTGGTGGCAATTTTTCTACCTGTGGTATTCATGGAGGGCATGGTTGGGCGGTTTTTCATGACCTTTGCGGTGGTGGTGGTGATAGGTGTTATTGCCTCCTGGTTTGTTTCGATGACCTTGACGCCGATGATGTGCGCCCGTTATTTAAAAGTAGGGCACGCCCACGGCAAAACTTATACCGCACTTGAAAACATCTTTAAAGCGATGGAGGCCAACTATAAACGGCTGATTGGGTGGGTGTTGCGTCACCGGTGGGGCACATTAGCGGTGGCAACTGCAGTGGTGGCTAGCAGTGGGTTTTTCTTTAGCGCCGTCGGCAAGGAGTTTATGCCTGAAACTGACATCGGCCGGATCATGGTGATTTTAAAAACACCCATGGGTTCGAGCATCGAATACACTGATAAAAAAGTGGGTGAACTGGAAGCACTAATGGCCAAGGAGGAGTCGCTCTATAATTTTGTTTCAATTGGCCTCTTTTCCCAGTCTCAGGTCAACGAATCGATCGGCTTTATCGAAATGCTACCTCAGCACGATCGAAACTATACCCAGGAAGAATTCCTCAACAATTTTCGTAAAAAACTGCCGTCTATTCCTGGCGTTAGAGCGTTTGCTACCAAAGTGCCTACGCTTGGCGGTGGCCGCGGTGAAAAACTACAGTTTGTGCTCCGCGGGCCCAACCTCGATGAGGTGGCGCGACTGGCGCGGGAGATGCGTTTAGAGTTGCTGAAAGCGGGTGGCATGGGGCGCCTTGATCTCGATTTGCAGCTCAATATGCCGCAGATGAAGCTTGAAATCGACCGGGTTCGCGCCCGCAGTATCGGGCTTACAGCCAAACAGGTGGCAGATGCTGTCAACGTTTTAGCAGGTGGGCTAGACATCGCTAAATATAATGACGAACCTGGCGATGGTGAGCGTTACGACATCCGTCTGAAAGCGGCAGAGGGGACCTTCCGGTCGCCGGAAGATTTACGCAAAATTTATCTACGCGCAAAAAATGGCGATTTAGTGCGTCTCGATACAGTGGCTAATTTTCGCGAAATACTTGGCCCGGCGCGAATTGATCGGGTAAACCTTCAATACGCGGCGCAGTTTTACACCGACCCCGATGGTGCCCTGGGTGACGCCGTGGCAACATTAAACCGTGTAGCCGACGAGATGCTACCAATTGGCTATAGCATTGAAATGCTTGGTACCTCGCGAGAGTTCAAGCGCACCATGGCTTCCATGATGTTTGCCTTTGGCCTGGCGCTGGTGCTGCTATATATGGTGCTCGCCAGTCAGTTCGACTCATTTTTACAGCCACTGGTAATCATGTCCGCTCAGCCGCTAGCGATGATCGGTGGTCTGGCGCTGCTCTGGGCTACGGGCCATACATTGAATATTTATTCGATTATTGGTTTGATACTGCTAATTGGGCTGGTGGCAAAAAATTCGATTTTGCTGATCGACCTGACCAACCAGCGCCGTAGTCAGGGGATGACTAT